>NZ_JACGVZ010000028.1:0-52051 GCF_014077465.1 Colwellia sp. BRX10-4 | reverse complement strand
TGTTTTATGTTTTATGTTTTATGTTTTATGTTTTATGTTTTATGTTTTTCAGCCCAATATTGAGCCACTCTTTCTTCTATAATGGCAACCTTAAAGCGCCCTTTTGCCACCCCTTTGACTAATTCATTTTCTAATAGAAATCAGCGCAAATAAACTTGTCATCATCAAAATAAGTATAGCCTGCTACTGAAAAATCTAAATGCCCATAAGCCATTTCTGGTTGATTGAACTCTACTGCAACATTAAGCAATGTAACAAAGTATTCTGTTATTTCAAATAAAAGAATACTCTAACATAATCAACACCAATAATTTTATCTTCAAACCAATTTGGGCTAACAACATCGAAGCCAATTTTTCCTAATTCCAATGCGGTAACCACTATTTGACCAGTAAATAGCTGGTTTTAATAGGAATGGCTGTTTGCATCATAATAAAGCTTTTTTTCGTTTTTCAAGTCAGTAATAAACGGTGGTTTAAGATAATAAACATAGACATTAACAGCACTTTTCGACGGATTGAGAACTAAAAGAACAGCAAAAATAAAAATATAACAAGAATTTTTTTTGTTATCATCCTATATTTAAAGCTTTTTGCTTTTGATAATGTTTGGTTTTTTAATAATAGTACTTAATTTAAGTTAGCTAATAAATATTAAAAATCACAGTCAAAAGTTACCACGACTTTAGATATTATTATACCTTAACGTTATGTTATGCATATAAAAAAAGGGTTAAGAGTAAAGACTTCTTGTAGAATTTAGATTATTATCCATATGAATCAAGGACCATAAAGCGAATAATTTAGTTCATTAAAGCTATTTTATTAAAATACTCTTTAGTAAATTCAATAAAAGCGTTCAGTTTATTCGACTGGTGAATTAATTGAGGATAAATCATAAAAATGGTCTGCCCTGCTGGCATTTCACTTTCAAGTATAGCCACTAACGTTCCCTCCTTAATCTCTTGGTCGACTAAATAGTCAGGTACCCTAATTATACCTTCGCCCTTTAATGCTAATGTTTTCAGCATATGGTTATCGTTTATTTTTAACCAACCATCTACGGGCACCTCAGCGTTTAAGAATGACCAGGTTAATTGCTCTTGTCCCCTTAAACATTGGTGCGTTTTTAAATCGCTAGGCTCCTTTGGTTTACTGTATTTATCTAAATACTCAGCAGAAGCACAACAGCAATGTTTATAGGGCAAAATAGCTTTTGCAACCATATTTAAAGGCGGGGAGTTAGTGGCACGAAAAGCCAAGTCAAAATCACTACGATTTAGATCAAAACGGGTGTAACTGGTATCGATAGAAAACTCAATGGCGGGATGTAAGGCGCTAAACTTAGAAAAAATGTCGAGTAAAAATCTTTTGGTAAAGAGGCTTGGTGCTGTAATTTTTATAACACCCTCAATAGCATTGCCTTTATGACCAGCATTTCGTTCTAATTCTAAAACAGAATGACGAATTTTATTTACACCCGTTAAAACACTTTCACCTTCTGCGGTTAAGCGAACACTCCGTGTCGATCGGATCAACAAAGCAAAACCCATCTCCTTTTCCAATCGACGAATTTGAGCAGATAGGTGCCCTCTTGATATTTGTAAATTTTGTGCCGCGACCGTAAAGCTTAAATGGCGGGCAACTTCACTAAATAACATTAATCGCTCAAGTTTTTTATGCTCTTTATTCATCATCTTTTGCGCTTATTGTGTGTTATATAAAACAATGAATTTTATTTTGTTATATATTCATTTGCAAATTTTTAGTGAAAAATACGAAGTCTTGTTATTACCTGCTTTATGCTTGGCTGTGATTAATTTCACCAGTAAACGCTAATGCAGTCACTAAAGTATTACAACATAAAGTGGTAAAACAAAAGACAACAAATCAATAATTTGATTAACCAATTTAAATAAAAATAGGCATAAGAATGTTAAATATAGAAAACAAATGGGCGCTAGTAACAGGTGCTAGTCGAGGGATCGGTCTTCGTGTTGCTAAAGAGCTGGCTAAACAAGGCTGTAAACTCATCATTCATTCTCGACAATTAGCCAGTACTAGAGATTTGCTTAATGAATTAACTACAGCGGGTCATGAAGTTTATGCTGTAGCGGCTGAACTTAATTCAACCTCTCAAGTAGAGAATTTAATTACTGAAGTGAAAGCCTTAAGTAATAACCACCTAGATATACTGTATAATAATGCAGCAATCATGACGACGTATCAGCCACTCTTTGCTCCAACGGCAGAGGAGTACCTACACAGTTTTATGGTTAATAGTATCGCACCGGCTAAGTTATGTGATGCTTTTCTTCCAGGGATGCTAGCACGTAACTGGGGACGTATTGTTAATGTTTCTTCAGGCATTAGTAATCAACCTGAATTGATGGCATATAGTTGTTCAAAAGCCGCTCTTGAAAGGTATGTTCGCGATATGATGCCGACGCTATTAGGCACTAACGTATTAATGAACTTACTCGACCCTGGTTGGTTAAAAACAGACCTTGGCGGCTCCTTTGCCCCTAACGATGTCGATTCAGTAATGCCCGGTGCACTTATTCCCATACTATTAGAAAAAGAGCAAGGGAGTGGTATTTTATTTTCCGCCCAAGATTATGTTGGTTAACGTTATGCTTAGTATCAGGCTTAAGTTTCGAGCTTAAGTATCGATTGGCTAATGACGCTTTATTAAAGATAGCTAGTCTGTGGAACAAAAAGTATTAGCTCAATCAGAAAATAATTTTTATTTGTACTTTTTATTTGTAATTTATTTTGAGTAATCGTTAATGAAATCACTAAAAAATAGAAACATACGTTGGGGGATTATCGGCTTAGGTAATATAGCCAATAAATTTGCAACAGACTTATTAACGGTGAAAGATGCTGAGCTATATGCCGTTGCTTCAAGAACACAGCAAAAAGCCAATGATTTTGCCGATAAATATCACGCGACTAAAGCTTACAGCAGCTATAAGGCGCTCGTGAATGACAAAAATGTTGACGCTATTTACATAGCAACACCACATTCAATGCATAAAGAAAATGCGCTGCTGTGCTTAGAGCGTGGTATCGCGGTACTATGTGAAAAACCTTTCGCCATGAATAAAGATGAAGTGCAATGCATGATTGATGCAGCAACGGCAAATAATACTCTGCTAATGGAAGGGCTCTGGACCTATTTTCTTCCCCATTATAATTTTGTTTTAAATAAACTGACTGATAAAACTTACGGCAATATACGTAAAGTTGAAGCAGATTTTGGTTTCGCAAGAGAATTTAACCAAGAAGCTAGGCTGTTTAAGAAATCATTAGGCGGAGGCAGTCTTTTAGATATTGGCATTTATCCTATTTTTGCAGCACTCACTACCCTTGGCATGCCAGAGACCATGACCGCTGAAGCAAAATTTTTTGCTAATGGCGCAGACTCTTCCTGTTCAATGGTCTTTAACTATAAAAATAACGCGGTAGCCGTATTGAAATCGACACTCTTGGAGTCGACGCCAAGTGAAGCGGTGTTTTATTGTGAACAAGGTAATATTAAAATTAACAGTGGCTTTAACAGCCCTTCAACCGTCACTTTAGTAACAGATACCAAAGAAGAAGTTATCTCTTTTAATGGCAACACATATGGCTATGATCACCAAATAAACCATTTTAACGAACTGTTACGTCAAGGGAAAAAGGAAAGCCATGTCATGACCTTTAATTTTAGTCGCCAGCTTATCGAGACTTTAGATAGCGTTAGAAAACTTATTGATTTGAAATATTAATTGTAGATATTAATTGTAGATATTAATTGTAGATATTGATTTGAAATGTTGATAATTAGCACTATTAAAGTCATGTTAATAGTATCACCCGTTTAACGCCAAGCGTCTTAAGCAATAAGCCATTATCAATGCATATAACACGATGATAATGGCTTTATTTTATTGACGTTTTATGACTGTTCTATCGGTAACAAGGTTATTTCAACACGACGGTTAAGTTCGCGACCTGCAGCTGTTTTGTTCGTTACTGCCGGTTGTGTTTCACCAAAGCCAACAGTTTCTAGACGGTCACTAAGGATTTTTTGTCCACGAAGATAATTAGCGACTGAGCCAGCTCGGTCTTCAGACAATTTTTGGTTATGCTGGGCAGAGCCACTAGAGTCAGTATGACCAGAAACAACAATAATGGTTTGATTATATTCTTCAAGCACCAAAGAAACAGAATCTAATACGCTAGTAAAATTGCTGTTAATGTTTGAGCTGTTCGAAGCAAAAGTAATGTTGCCTGGCATAACAAGGTTAATTTTGTTGCCATCACGCACAATACTCACGCCACTGTCGCGCAATTGCTTACGCAATTTAGCTTCTTGAGTGTCCATATAGTAGCCAATACCACCACCGATTGCGGCGCCACCTGATGCTGCTGCTAAAATACGTTTGTTGCGTGTTCTACTGTCTTTGTCTTTATTGTCTATAAAGGCAATAACTGCTGCTAAGCTTGCGCCCACCGTTGCGCCTATAGCTGTTTTACTGGTTTTACTTTCACCTGTGTAGGGATCAAATGTTGTACAGGCTTGTAGCAATAATATCGCAGATGCGGTGGTGATTATTTTTTTCATGGTGAATTTCCTTTATTGGCCTTATTGCTTATTGTACAAAGCTTGGGCTATTAATAAATTACTGCAGGGGCAGTCTTGCCATTATTGCTTTTCGTCTATGTATTTTAAGGCACAAAAAAACCCGATGGAGACTCGGGCCTGAATATATAACGAAAATACATATATCTAAAACAACACTAACATTATACTTAATATTTATAACATTCAAGCTTCCTAAATTAATTACTGATGTTATATTTACCGAGAAGTGTTGTACCAGGAGCGTTAACTACTATATCTTAGCGGCATGAGTATTCTATGGAAAAACCGATGCCGTTAGCAGCAGATTTTAGACATTTTATTGACGAAGCGGGTAACGTTCTCGAACTTACTGACCAAGCAAAAGTAGTTTTTGTTTTTCTGAGTAAAATTGTATTAGCCCTTTCTGAAAATATTGAGCAACCGCTCGTTCACGTTAACTTAAAATGTAATACTCGTGCTAAACAACTCTCGTGTACTGGAGAAATTCAAGCCAAATCTATAACCTTAGGGCTAATTGAATGGCATTGCGACACTTGCCAAGCTTGTGGAACGATTACTCATTGGCAAGGAAGTCGTTGGGACAAGCAGCAACACGTTATACATTAGGTCTACTTCAGTAATAAAAGTATTGCTAGATAATAAAAGAGCTAATGCTAGACACGAACGCCAGCGCTTAAAATCTTCAGAACATACGATTTTAAGAGAACGTTCGTGGTTTACATTATGGGATTTAGCTAATTAATTGTGTCGATAATAATCACTTCACAGTCAATTAACGCCCTGAGTAAAATTGTCTTTGACTGAGTGACTTCAGCACTATCTCCTGCGTTCATGGTGATAATTTTTGAGCTATCTTCTACTTTAAACATACCTGCTGAAGCTAATATATAAGCTTGATGGTCAATGTTATGCTCAATAACGGTTCCTTTCGCTAATTTCCCTCCATAGATGCGTGTTTCTTGGTTAATAAACAGCGCCTTATTTTTATCTGCTGGGTAGCCAGATACTAACAATGTCAGCGCTGATAGCTGCTCAGTAGGAAATTTCTTACTTTCCCAGTGAGGTGCCACATCAATTTTATTAGTTTCAATCCAAATTTGATAAAAAGTTAATGGATTTTTAGTGCGATTATATTCTGAATGTACAATACCTGTACCTGCACTCATCACTTGAACTTCACCCGCTTTCGTTGTGCCTTTATTGCCAGTACTGTCTTGATGAGTGAGCGCACCTGAACGAATAAAACTGATAATTTCCATATTACGGTGTGGGTGCGAAGGAAAGCCCATGCCCTGTTCAACCCAATCATCATTAACAACACGTAACTTTCCAAACCCCATCCGGCTTGGATTGTAATAATTAGCAAAGCTAAAATGATGTTTAGATTTAAGCCAGCCATGGTTAGCGCTACCTAAGCTTTTATAAAGATAATGTTTTATCATCAAATTTCCTCAGTATTTATTTATCTAGCTTCATTTACCAGTCAAACCTTTAACCTATTAACCCTTAGTATTGACGATTACGGTCATGTGGCGCATCAAAGTGTTCCGCTGCTCCCAAAGGGACAATACCTGTTGGATTAATCGTTAAATGACTCGCGTAGTAATGTGTCTTAGTGTATTCCAAGTCAACCGTCTCTTTAATGCCAGGTACTTGATAAAGGTCATTAACATAGTTCTTAATATGATGAAATTCGCTGATTTTTTGGCGATTGCACTTAAAGTGCCCATGATATACCGCATCAAAACGGATCAGTGTGGTGAACAAACGCCAATCAGCTTCGGTTATTTTGTCAGCCACTAAATACCGCTGTTTTGATAAAAGTACGTCTAGCCAATCTAAGCTGTCAAATAAGCTGTGGTATGCGTCATTATAAGCCGCTTGTGTTGTCGCAAAACCTGCTTTGTAAACACCATTATTAATAGTGTCATAAATACGCATATTTACCGTTTCTATGGCTTCTCGTTGCTCAACGGGATAGTAATTATCAATATTACCTGTTAACTCGTTGAATGCTGAATTAAACATTCTACTGATTTCAATGGATTCATTACTAACAATCGTCTGAGTTTTTTTATCCCATAAAATAGGGACAGTCACACGTCCTTCATAGCTAGGATCTGCTTTTAAATATAATTGGTAAGCATAATCTAACTGATAAAGCGGATCCCCCTTATCACCAAACGTCCAACCATTTTCCATCATTTTAGCTTCAACAACACTCACTGAAATAATTGTTTCAAGTTGCTTTAACTTTCTAAATATTAGTGTTCTGTGTGCCCAAGGGCACGCCAACGAAACATATAAATGGTAACGACCCGCTTCCGGTTTAAATTGACTATTAACATCTGATGAAATTTGACTTCTAAAACGACTATCTTGACGAACAAACTGCCCTTTACTTTTATTGGTGTCGTACCATTGGTCGACCCATTTACCGTTAACAATTAATCCCATAACAAACTCCTTAAATTTATTGATTTAGCCATTAGTACTATTAATGGCAGATAATTTAGCTATCTTACATGTTACCTATTTTTAATTAGCTTTCGGTATACGTGACGATCAATAGAGTATTTTCCGCCACCTTGCACAAATAGCGCAAGCGTTATCGCTAATAACGATAAAGCAAACTCATAACCGTTATTACTCATAAACAGGCCATTACTGATGTGAACACTAAAGATGGCCACTATCATGGTAATAGCCAAGACAAAACTGACAGGTCTAGTGAGAAAACCAATCAATAATAATATGCCACCAAAAAACTCAGCACTACCCGCCATTAATGCCATAAAGAAACCCGGCTCAAGCCCTATAGATTGCATCCACTGTCCGGTTCCCTCTAATCCATAACCACCAAACCAAGCAAATAACTTTTGCGCACCATGAGCGGTAAAAATTAACCCGGCAATTAATCGTAGCGGTAAGCTTGATAAAGATTGTTCAGTTTTAGTGATACTATTGATGGTATTTATAAATGACATTTTAATACTCTTTAATGACTGATGATTTAATATGTAGCTATTGTAAAGGTTGAGTTGATATCGAATAACCCCTATTATTTGTTTGTTATGTTCAAATAATTTGAACAATTAAATATCTGGATAATAGCCATGAAAACGCCACCTATTAGTATTGAAGCATTACTTGTATTAGATGCTATTGAAACGCGTGGCACTTATGCGGCCGCAGCAGAACAATTGAATAAAGTTCCTTCAGCGCTTTCTTATATCGTTCAAAAGTTAGAAGAACAGTTAAACGTGACACTCTTTCAACGACAAGGCCGTCGCGCCGTGTTAACGCCAGCAGGCAAGCATTTATTATCAGAGGGCCGTAAAGTACTAACGGCCATTAATACCCTTTCAGAACAAACTCAAACAATTGCTAATGGCTGGGAACCCAAGATCCGTATTGCTTGCGATTCCATTATTGATATAAAAACTATTTTTAAAGGCATAGAAGCTTTTTTACTCGCCCATCAAAATATTGAAATTGATGTGCGAGAAGAAGTAATGAACGGCACGTGGGAGGCCTTAATTGAAGACAAAGTCGACTTAGTTATTGGCGCTCCTTCACCTGTGCCTAATCAAAAAGGTATTAGGGCAATAAAAATTACAGTGTCTGAAAATGTTTTAGTGGTTAACAAAGCACATCAATTAGCCTTTATTAAAGGGCCGCTTGAATCAGCACACTTATCAAAATATAGGAATGTCGTCGTTCATGATTCTGCTCAACATGAGATCCCTTGGTCAGTTAATATTATCCAAGGCAGCCAACATTTTTTTGTTAGCTCGATTGCGATAAAAATTGAAGCGATTATTGCAGGGATTGGCATCGGATACTTACCCAGAAACCTCATCCAACATCATATTGAATCAGGCCAACTGGTGGTTATTAAATTAGCAGAAGAGCGCCCACTGCAAGACTTATTTATGGCATGGAAAATAACCAACAAAGGTAAAGGATTAAAGAAATTAATCGCTCTCTTATCAGCACAATAAACTAGCAATAATAGTTAACCTTAAGCCCTTAATTATTAATATAAATATCATTAATACAAGCGTAGACGTTTTTATCTATTTCATTTAAAGTCGCCCCACAATTTGTAGCTTAAAAGCTAATTTTTTTCTGCCGATAACTTTATTTACGGCATAAGTGTGTGAGAGACCTTTCGATGAATAATAACCTTTGGGAACAACTATTTTCTATCAGCGAT
Organism: Colwellia sp. BRX10-4; assembly: GCF_014077465.1. Lineage (NCBI taxonomy): Bacteria > Pseudomonadati > Pseudomonadota > Gammaproteobacteria > Alteromonadales > Colwelliaceae > Colwellia > Colwellia sp. BRX10-4. Next base: position 43,200 of record NZ_JACGVZ010000028.1, on the reverse strand, counting down.
ACCTTAAATGAATCTGCAGAATCAAAAGAAGAAAAACTCAAAATATTAATCAAGCATTTAGCCTCTATTAATATCACCCATGAACGTTCATTTGATCCAGCCGAAAATTTTGAAGCCTATGTCGCAGTAAATTTATGTGAAGCTATACATAAAGTTTTAAAGTAAAGTGTAATGCAGTAATCTGACCTTGGTTAACGTACGTTTTTTTCACTTTAGTAGTGAGATATTATAGGGAAAAAAACGACGACTATTTGGCCAGCTAGGTTGTAAATTAACATATTAAAAATAGATACAAGTGTGCTTTACATTAATAGTTTTCAGTCATTAATGAGTTTATAAACTTCAAACAAGTGCTTTATTGATCGCTGCATGCCAGTAATGATTCCCTGGATCTGATGGAAACCCTAATGCATGCTGCCAAATATTTTTGGCCTTAGTTTCATCTCCAGCTTGTCGAAGTGCAGTGCCAAAATCGTAGTAATCTCGTGCAGCAGCTTCACGATTAGACTCTATATCTATATCATGTTCAAAAAAGTATTCTTGCCAATAAGCAACAGCTGCTTGTGAATTTTTTTTCAAACAAGCTAATCTAGCCTAATAAGGTAGTAGTTCTTTGATATTTCTATCAGATTTTAATCAACGATTTTTTATTCAATGGTTTAACAAACAACATTAAATTGAAAGCGCTATAATAAGTCACTTATCTTGACATAGACTATATTTTTGCTTCTTTACCTGAGCTTATGGTTAAATGTGCGAAAGCGATATGAATATACTCAAAACTTGTCAGTCGATTAATGGTATTGATTCAAGTAACTGGCTAGCTAAACAATATAACTAGCGCGATATAATAACCCCACAAATAAATTATTAAGAATATTATGGCAAAAGATAAAACAACTTATGTGTGCACTGAGTGTGGTGAAAATCATCCTCGATGGTTAGGTCAATGTTCAAGTTGTTCAGCTTGGAACAGCATCACAGAGTTTAAAGAGTCCAAGGTAATAACCCAGCGTACACCAAGTAAAAACGCTCACCGAGGTTATTCTAAAGAAGATGCAAAGATAGATAAGTTGAGTGAAGTCTCTGATATGGACTTAACTCGGTTTGACACTGGTAGCTCTGAATTCAATCGAGTGTTGGGCGGTGGTATTGTTGAAGGTTCTGTTATTCTTGTAGCAGGTGACCCCGGTGCGGGTAAAAGTACATTATTGTTAAAAACATGTGCTCATTTAAGTCAAATAGGAAAATCTTTATATACCTCAGGCGAAGAATCTAAAGGCCAAGTAAGAGACCGCGGTTTAAGGCTACAAGCCGACATTTCTAAAATTGACATAATGAACTCCGGTGACGTTGAGCTTATCTGTAATGTCATGGTCACCGATGGTTATAAATTCCTTGTTGTTGATTCTATCCAGACGGCATTTATTAGTTCACTGCCCAATTCTCCTGGCGGTGTTACTCAAGTCAAAGAATCCGCTGCTATGCTTAACCGACTAGCGAAAGAGCATGGCGTTACCGTAATATTAGTTTGTCACGTTTCTAAATCCGGAGATATGGCGGGACCTAGAGTACTTGAGCACATCGGCGATTGTATGTGTAAAATAGAGCCGGAAGCTGACAGTAAATACCGAACGCTTAGAACCTCTAAAAACCGCTTTGGTGACACCACAGAAATAGCCACTTTTGCCATGACAGCCAAAGGTATGCAAGATGTTGTAAACCCGTCGGCCATCTTCTTAGATAAAGATGGTGCTGAATCGAGTGGGAATATGGCCTACGCATCAAACGATACCGGAAGAACTTTATTAATCAATATTCAATCGCTGGTCACCGAATCTCAGGCTGAAAACCCTATTAGAGGTGGTGTCGGCTTTGATTATAAACGCATGCAAATGCTGTTAGCCATATTGAGAAGTCGTATGGGAGTCAATATTGGCGGTAATGATATTTACGTAAACGTGGTATCAGGTGTTAACTTAACCAAAGATGTTGGCTCAGATCTGCCTTTGATCCTCGCAATGATATCGTCATCAAGAGAGCATAAGTTTTCGGTCAATACTATTGCCTTTGGAGAAATAGGGTTAGACGGCAGTGTAAGACCCGTACCTTCAGGTGAAGAGCGTGTCAAAGAAGCGATTCGTAACGACTTTAAAGTTATTATATTACCCAAACGTAATTACAATAAACGTTTAGAAACTAAAGGGGTTACCTTGATACCCGTGTCTCATGTTAAAGACGTGCTAGAAATTTTCTGACACTTGTCTTTGTATGTAAAAATAAAGGTCAGCAGCCTAGTTAACTAATAATGTAGTTTGCTGATCTCTGTTTTTGTGGTGAGTAGTAGATGCAGCATCTTATACAAACTAAGATGATGACAATGGCTGGAGTATGAAATTTTTCAGTATTTCATCATGCTATTTAGAGCGACATATCACTTTTCAGATATCCTGGAACTAATAAAGTACTAAATTAAAAAGGATTTTAATGAATCAAACTGGACTCTATGAACGGCTATTATCGTTATTAGAAATATGATGGCTAAATAAATAGAGAATTCATTGGCTTTTTTAGCTGACTTTTTATTTAATTTTTCACCCAAAAAGTATCTTCGCTAGCACAATAACGGCCAGCTTTATGTGTATTCCATTTTACAAACTTTCCTTTTAAACGCATTTATTCATCCTTGAACTGGTAACTGGTAACTGGTAACTGGTAACTGCCAACTAATTATAGTAGTTCCTAAAATATAACTTATTGCTTTTACTTATGAAAATTTATTATTTTATTCGTTAACAGCTACAAAACTCATTGGCTAATTTATAGTAAAATATTTTCAAACTATAGGTGTTCATAGCTATTTCGCGTTATTTAATTTACCAATGCTGGCCATTTTATTTTGGCGGTATCGAGACCATTTTTACAGCTCATTGGTTCATTACCTTTATAGTTTTTACATCCCCAAAAATCACCACTTTTACTTGAGCGTAACACCATTTCAGCATGACATTTTTCACACGTCGGTATGACGCTTTTACAGGCGTCATTCAAACAGAACTTAAAACCTGGGTGACGTTTTCGTGTCATTGGACTTTGGCAGCTAGCACAGGATTTCTCTTTATGCTCGCAGCGAGGAAAATGTGAACATGAGTAAAAATCGCCAAAGCGCCCTGTTCGTTTCTTTAAGGTGCCTGTTTCACAAACCAAGCAGTTAATCTCATCTATAAATAATTGACTGGCTGTGCTGTCAAATTCATCAAGTTCGATGTTATGATCGCTGGCAAGCTCTTTAACAAAAAAGCTAGCTTCAGTCATATCGGCAATAACATAAACCCTATCTTTAGCCCTTGTTAGGGCAACATAAAATAATCGTCGTTCCTCGGCATAAGCAAAGGCTTCTTTTTTCGCGAGTAAGGCGTCGAGTAATGCTGGCGTTACTTTTTCTGAAGGGAAACCATGAGCACCTTTTTTGAGTCCGAGAATAATGACATAATCGGCTTCCTTTCCTTTAGAGGCATGAAAAGATTGAGATCCAATAGTTAATAGCGGATATTGATTATTTAATCGATTTAGATCGACTTTATCTGGTAATTGAAACCAAAAACGCGCTAATAAATAAACACTTACCGGCTTACACGCTTTAGCTGAAATAGCCGCTAAAACATCATCGATTGCACCATTGGCCATTTCATCAACAATACCTTTTTTTGAAGAGTTTAATGCGCCATTCTCCCGTTTAAGTAATGAAACTGCAGGTGCTTTAACTTGTTTTAACGATTTTATTTTTTTCTTAATTTGTGCTGGATTTTGGCTAATAAAATCTGTTGCCACCTTGCCTATTTGGTTATTAAATCGAAAGGTTTGGTCTAAAGCTGATTGAGTGGTAACGCCAAAGTAATGTGCAAACCCTGTGGTTAAGGTAATGTCAGCGCCACTAAAGCGATATATCGCCTGCCAATCATCACCAACAGCAAAAACTGAACAGGCTTTATTATTGTCACGTAAGGCTTTAACTAACCGTGCTCTTGGCTCTGATATATCTTGAAATTCATCGACCATGATGTAACGCCATGGCGAATTAAATTTCCCCTCTTGCACATACCCTAATGCTTTATTAATCATATCTTCAAAATCAATTTCAGCGCGAGATGTTAAGTGTTCATCATAAGCAATTAAAATCGGTTTAAGCAACGTTAATGCTTTCGTGGTCTGCTTTGGGTCAGAAGAATTGATGATCACATTATTTTCTAACGAATGGTCTAAACACGCGGTTTTATAAAGTCCTACTAGCTGACAAAACATTTGGGCAAGTGTTGTTATCCGCCCACTTTCTTTTAAATTTTCGAGTATCGCTTCATCAGGGAGTAATTCAAATTTAACTTGATGATCATTAAAAAATGATTCTAAAGCGCTAATTAATTGCCCTTTTTTATGATGGGCATAGGTAAATTCAAGACAAAGAGTGTTAAATTTCTTATGGGTGTCTCGTTTCCACTGTATAGAGGTGTGATATTCATCTTTATTGATGTAAGACGCTGTATTCCCGTTCTCATCTACCCCGTAATATTCAATATAGACATTAAGTTCAGGTAGAAAAAAGTCTGGTTGGTATTGTCTGCGCTCGATTGTTTTTACATCATGAACGTAGCTAGCTTCATACTGATATTCTATTCCGTGGTTAAATAACCAATTGGCAATATAGAGCTCACCAAAACTTTTAACTTTATCTCCTTTTAAACTACGAATATCATTATCGTTTAAATATTGATAATACTCACCTAGGCTTTCAAAGTCAGAATAATTACGTTCAACGTAATAGTATTTACTGAAATACTCTATGATAAGTTGACGATATTGGCCTTGCTCATTAATTAAGGTTTCAAAACACGTTTGGATCCACTTAGCTTTTGCTTTTTCATCTTCGGCGAATACCGATAAACTAGGCTTTTTCCCCTCAACTTGAGCAATAATATTAAGACCTAAACGATGAAAGGTCGTTGCACTAATTTTATCAGTCGATAATTTTTCTTTTATTCTTGTATCCATTTCATCAGCCGCTTTTCGACCATAAGCTAATAATAAAATGTCACTATGCTGCGCTTGTTGGCTGTTAAGTAAATAACCGGCTCGGCCAACCATCACACTGGTTTTACCTGTTCCTGCGCCAGCTAACAAAAAGTTATTATCATTGTCGATAATACAGGCGCGCCGTTGACATAATGTTAAAGAATTAGTCTCGACACGATCAAAAAAGGCTTGGTGGGCTTGAAGCTGTTGCTTGATATAACGTTCACGACAATCGTCTATAGCCTGCTCTTGCCAGTGGTGGTAATTCGACAGCTGCTGCAGCTGCTTAGCAACCAATGGCAGTGCTTTGCTGGTATTGATCCAAGGAAACCAACGCTTGAGTTCTTTATTAACTAACGACTGAATAACATCAATATTTGACTGACGTAAGTAGCGAGTGGTAATAATTTTTTTGATGGTCGTTAATAAGGCCTCAGCTGGCTTAATGTTGGCTAACGCCCAAAGTTTCTCACACTCACTCTTCTGTTCGCGTTTAGCATTGAAGGCAAGCATACTATAAGCATAACTTTTATCTGCCGTTTGCAGTGTCATTATGTGCCCAAAAAAGCTGATATGAAACATTGGCGGTGTTATGAGTTCTTGCCATTTAATTTGGCTTAAGGTGTTTTCAACATCAATAGATAAGCCGATCTCAGTAATATTAATTTTCGTAGTTTTACCAATAAAGCGCCCAAAAACACTTGAAGATATACATTTCATTTACAGCACAGACCTAGATATAGAAAAATTCGACTTACCCTAAGCTGCAATTCTACCACTAGTGTAAAGGTAATTCTGTGTTCAGCAGACCAAATCTCATATACGCTCAACAAATACTCGCGTTTAAATTTTATAAAATACCGCTGATCTGTTTATTATTGACCCTTCTCCATTAACCATTAACCATATAATTTCTTAGGCCACTAGGAACCGTTTATAGTAGATAAAACAATTAACAAAAATTAACAAGAAAATTAACAAGACACTCATTCTAAACAGAAGAAACAATAACAAGACACTCATCATAAACTGAAGTAGTTTGAAGCTTTTTTTCATTATCAAAGACAAAAAACAATTAACAAGACACTCATTCTAAAATGAAGAAGCTTGAAGTTTATTTTCATTATCAAAAACAAAAAATGACATACTTTCCTTTAAGTTCAAACCTTAATTGGCTTAATTTTCTAGGTAAGACATGTTTAATATCATAGTACTCAACCTCAACCTTCCATATAAGGTATTCAAATTCCCTCCGTTTGTTCCTGTAAATAGATCGAGGTGTTCAACAAGAGTTACAAATTTGTCATCACCTAACCTACAAACTAAATCTTATTTAATGTCATTGTAATTATTTGCTTCCCACCCTACACTCGGTTTCACAATAAAATAAAAATAACAAGAACAACAATGGCTCAGAATAATAAATTCACTACGCTGTTTGTTAACTACACGGCTAATATTAAGCGCTATATCAATAAAATCGCCAGCCCTGATGACATTGATGATATTATACAAGAGACGTTTATTCGAACTTATGAAGCCGATCTCAAAGAAGAAATAAAATACGCTCGTAGTTTTATTCTTAAAACAGCTAAAAATCTTGCGCTAAATCACGTAAATAAGTGGGATAATAAATACAGTGATTCATTAGATGATTCTGCTGACGCTTCGATTGGATTAACCTCGCTGAAATTTGAAGAACAATTTGAGAGTAAGGAACGTTTCTTATTATTTTGCCGAGCCACAGAGCAATTATCTAACGTAGTCCGCAAAACATTTATATTAAAAAAAGTTTACGGTTTCAGCCAAAAGGAAATAGCTAACTATTTAAACCTTAGTGAAAGTACGGTTGAGAAACATGTCGCTAAGGGCTTATTAAAGTGCGCTGAATATATGGAAAGGATTGAGCAAAATAGTACACCAAAAGCTTCAACCTTAAAAAATAACGCACGTTCAATTATAAAATAAAGTATAAATTAAAAAAGAATATTGTATGACAAAAGTTAAACCATTCACCAGTAAAGCCGACATCAAAGCACAAGCAAGTCTTTGGGTAAGCAAAATTGATCGGGGTCTTTCCAACAAGGATAAACTCGATTTTCAACTATGGGTGAATCAAAGTGATTTTCATCGTAAAACCTTATTTTCTTTAGCCGCACTTTGGGATGATTTAAGTGTACTCAATGAGTTAAGTGCACTATTTACATTAGAAAAACCGATTCAAAAAAACCATAATGTTATCGCTAAATATTCCGTTGCAGCAGGCATTGCCTTTATTCTGTTATTTGCGGGTAACTTCTTTGTGAACATCATACCTTTTGTGAATGACAATATCGAAAAAAGATTTGTTGAAGTAAGAACGTTGCAAACAGAAATAGGACAGCAAACCCGGTTTTCACTGTCCGATGGCTCCAGAATTAAACTTAATACCAATAGTTTAGTCGAAGTCAGTTATTCAAAAAACAATCGCTTATTAACATTAATTAAAGGCGAAGCAAACTTTGATGTTGCCAAAGATAAAAGTAGACCTTTTACCGTAACAGTTGGCGAAAAATCATTTACCGCGCTAGGCACAATCTTTAATGTAAAAAGAAAATCTAATGAAAACATGGAGCTTGTTGTCACTGAAGGTCAAGTATTAATGACCAAATCGGACCAACCATTAAATAAAATAGCAAAGATGTTATCTACTTTACCTAAAGAAAAATTACCTGGTTTATTGATAACATCTGGTGAAATTGCCACCATAGAAAACAATATTCAAACATCAAATATAAAAACTTCATTTGAGCAAATTCAACGAGAACTTGCTTGGCAACAAGGTATGTTAGTTTTTAATGGCAAACCACTCGATGAAGCATTAGCCGAAATCAGTCGTTATACCACCACAACCTTTGAAATTAAGGATATTGAACTCAATAACATAAAAGTGGCCGGTTACTTCAAGGCGAATGATATTGATGGACTTCTTAAATCGTTAAGTAGTAACTTTAATATTCAATTTGAAAAAGTAAATGAAAACTCAATTCATTTGAGCTTAAATACAACGAAATAATTTTAAATACTCCCTGTCTTTTAACTCAATATATTTTTTATAAAATATTATAGAGGAATTTTCCTTCTGAACTGTTTATTAACACTGCAAGGTTGGCAAAAGTTATTTTGTTGGTTTCAACTTTCTGTATTTCGGCCGTTAACAAGCGCTACATTTTTTATATGTACCTGTCTTATATTCACGTCTGGAGCATTTGCCGAAAACTTGATCAACTTTACAGTGAAAGAACAGCGTGCTGATAAAGCGCTCATTTCATTTGCATTACAGGCAAATAAAACGATTTTATTTTCCTATGACTTAACAAAAGAACATTATGCAAATGAGTTAAAGGGCAAATATTCGGTGAAAGACGGTTTACAACAACTTTTACAAAACACCAACTTAACCGCTGTTATAGATAACGCTGGTCAACTGAGCATAAAACTAAATAAACATCTCAGGAGTAATATAACAATGAATAAAAGCACAATGCTCAAAGCCGCTTTAGTTCCACTAATGCTAAGCGCAGCAAGTCAAACAGCACTTGCCCAAGAGCCTGCTCAAGTCAGTGAGCAAGAAGTAGAAAAAATTTCAGTTATAGGAAGCCGTGTTGCTGGTCGTTCTGCAGAAGATTTACCTGTTCCCGTAGATATTTTGTCTGCTGAAGCTTTGCTTAACACTGGGCAAACAGAAGTCGGTAGAATGTTACAAGCCATAGCCCCATCATTTAACTTTTCAAGCTCATCGATTAGTGATGGAACTGATGCATTGCGCCCTGCTACCTTGCGTGGCTTAGGTCCTGATCAAACATTAGTGTTAATCAACGGAAAACGCCGCCATCAAGCGAGTTTAATTCACATTAACACCTCAGTTGGACGTGGTACTGCTGGTACAGATATGAATGCTATTCCTGCCGCATCTATTAAGCGTATTGAAGTATTACGTGACGGCGCCGCTGCGCAATATGGTTCAGATGCAATTGCCGGTGTCATTAATATTATTCTTAAAGATCAGAGTGAAGGTGGAAGCGTTGGTGTTTCTTATGGCGAGAACTCAGCTGGCGATGGTGAAACTACGAATATCGATATTTCTAAGGGTTTTGCTCTTGGCGATAATGGCTTCCTAAATACCACATTAAATATACGTGATAGAGGCTACTCTGACAGAGCAGGCTTACATGGTTCATGTCAATTTTCAGGTTGTACCCAGCTTGATAATGGCGATTTCTTATTAGGCGACCCGCGTGAAGCTACCGCGACTCGTGAAACATTTCGTATTGGCGACGCAGACTCAGAGCAAATAGGGCTAACAATAAATACTGGCTACGATTTAGCTGATGGTCATTTGTATGGTTTTGTGACTTATTCAAGCCGTGATAACGAATCAGCAGCTTTCTTTCGCCATAATGCAAACGGCGGAGGTAACGCACAGCTTCAAGATGGTGATGCAACTATTCCTGCTGGATTTTTACCTAAAATCAATACTGAAATAAAAGATATTTCATACAACTTTGGTTATAAAACTGAATTTAGTAATGATTCATCATTAGATTTATCATATACCTATGGTGAAAATAATATTGATTACACGACTCGGGATACAATAAATTCATCTTATGCTAATTCACTCATTTACACCTCTGCACTATCCGCTAATGAGATTCGTAGTTCAATTCCTCGCGAAGCGTTTGCTTACGGCTTAGAACTCACCTTACAAACAATTAATATGGATTACACTCAAAATTTTGATTGGTTTTCTTTAGCTATGGGTACCGAGTTTCGCACGGATGAATTCAGAGTAAAAGCAGGTGATGAATATTCATACCGAGACTATGATACCGATGAACTCGGTAATAGCATATATGAGACAGACCGCAGTGCAGGAACACAAGGATTTGGTGGTACAGCCCCACTACAATCTGTTGATGAATCTCGTGATGTAATTTCTTTTTATATTGACACAGAAGCAGAAGTCACTGATAACCTAATTATTAGCACAGCAGTTCGCTACGATGATTACGACGGTTTTGGTGATAGTACTAATTTCAAACTTGCTGCTAATTGGTCAATTACTGATGATGTATCATTACGTGGCGCCACAAGTACTGGCTTTAGAGCTCCGTCAATGCAACAACTTTATACTGATAATATTAGTACTCAATTCCAGACAAATCCTAATGGTGGTGACCAGATTGCAGTACAAATTGGTACTTTCCGAAATGACAGTATTCTAGCGCAAGCTATTGGTATTCCTGAGCTAAAAGAAGAAGTATCAACCAACTTTAGTATTGGCTCTGTTGTGAGAGTTACCGAAGAGATTAATTTAACTGTTGATTTTTATTCTATCGAAATTGAAGACCGCATTGTGTTAAGTAACTCATTAGGTAACGGATTGTCGTCAGCACTTGATGCGGCATTAGTTTCATCTGGAGCAGGTGCAGGGCAATTCTTTTTAAATGGTGCTGACACAAAAACAACAGGTGTTGATATTATAGCAACATGGAATACAGAAGTGATGTCTGGCACATTAGACTTAACATTTGCCGCAAATTTCTCGGAAACAGAAGTTACCGATACTTATACTCCAGCAGGTAGTGCATTAGGTGGAATTTCACCTGAGGATGTTTTTTCAGAGCAAGCAATTTCTATTATTGAAGAATGGCAACCTCAAGACCGCATAAGTTTAAGTGGATTATATAAAATTGGTGATTTCACAGTTAACTTAGCCTTTAATCGTTACGGTGAATACACGGTTCTTGATGGTGAAAGACAAACGTATGGCGCTGAAGTATTAACAGATTTACGCGTGAATTATCAATTTAACGATGAGCTTTCATTTAACTTCGGTGGAAATAACATTTTTGATGTGTACCCTGATAAAAATGAAATAGGAAATTCTCGCTCTGGCACTATTATTGACGCCAATGGTAATGTTGTCGTTAGTAGTCCTGGTGTGTTTACTTATTCACGCCGTTCAGCACCTTTTGGTTTTAATGGTGCCTATTTCTACGCCGGTGCTGAATACCGTTTCTAGTTGTATACTTAAACTATATACTGGTTTCAAATAATTTAGTTATAAGTAAGTTATTACAATCAAAAAAGCAAAGTGATCACACTTTGCTTTTTTTAATTTATTTAATACACAAACGAAACATCTTAGAACAAATTTAAATAACCTCCTCAATCGCTGTTTCTTTAAACAACAAATTAACAAGACACTCATCTTAAATTGAACAAGTTTTACCTTTGTACTAAGCTAGAGTAACCAAGCTATTTTATCTTAGGTGAGTTATGGCCACGCCAAGGAAACAACAAATCAGTTTAGTAGACACGCCTTATTACCATTGTGTGGCGCGTTGTGTTCGACGCGCTTTCTTATGTGGTGAAGATACCTTTTCAGGTCAAAGTTTTGAGCACCGGCGAGGTTGGGTGGAAGACAAACTGCATTTTCTAACGCAAGTTTTTGCGATTGAGGTTTGTGCCTATGCGGTGATGAGTAATCACTATCATGTGGTGTTATTTATTGATGAAGAAAAAGCGAAGCAGTGGACAATGACTGACGTACTTGTGCGCTGGCACCGCATACACAAAGGTACGTTACTGACCAAACAATATTGCAACGGTGAGCTCTTAGCTCAACCCTTACTTGATGAGGTTAATGCAACCGCTGAGGTCTATCGAAAACGCCTGATGAAAATCAGTTGGTTTATGGGGTATATCAATGAAAGTATTGCAAGAGCGGCTAACCAAGAAGATAACTGCACCGGTAGATTTTGGGAAGGACGCTTTAAATCCCAAGCGTTATTGGATGAAGCTGCTCTAGCGTCTTGTATGGCCTATGTTGATTTAAACCCTATTCGAGCTAATATAGCAAAGACACCAGAGAGCTCAGCCCACACCAGCATAAAACGTCGTTGTAAAGAGGCAAAAAAGGGCCAACAGCCCAATACCTTGCTTCCCTTTATTGGTAACCCTAGAAAAAACATGCCCAAGGGGCTACCTTTTGAACTCGCCGACTATCTTCAATTAATTGCGTTAACTGGCCGCTGTATTAGCGGGGATAAACGGGGTTTCATCGAACAAAAACAACCGGAGATACTGAAGCGATTAAATATTTCAGCGGACAACTGGTTAATCATCACTACCGAATTTAGAACACAATTTCATGGTGCTATCGGCCACGAAGATGTGCTGAGTGATTACTGCGAGCATCAGCAATTAAAGCGACGACATAATTTAAGCCATTGCAATAAACTCTTTGCTTGAAGACATTGAAAGAGGTGTGAATTATTAATCCATGACTTTGGGTGAATAACCTTGCCAAAAAATTGTTATTTTGGGAGAAAATTGACTACATCTTTCTTTAACACACGAATATATTGTCAAAATATTTCTTATAGGTGAGAACTCCATAAATGTTGGAGTTTATTTGTCATCTATTTAGCTTTTTATCATGAGTGTCTTATTAATTCATTTCAGTGGACAACTGGTTAATCATCACCACCGAATTTAAAACACAATTTCATGGTGCTATCGGCCACGAAAATGTGCTGAGTGATTACTGCGAGCATCAGCAATTTAAACGACGACATAATTTAAGCCATTGCAGTAAACTCTTTGCTTGAAAACATTAAAACAGGTGTGAATTATGAAACCATGACGTTGGGGAAATAACCTTGCCAAAAAATGTTATTTAGGGAGAAAATTGACTACATCTTTCTTTAACACACAAATATATTGTCAAAATATCTCTTATAGGTGAGGATTCCATAAATATTGGAGTATGTTTAGCTTTTTACCACGAGTGTCATATTAATTCTTTCTTTAATTCTTCTGATGATTATTAGCTCACGGCTAGATTTAACCTCTTCTTTACAATGAAATAAAAGTTATTTTATTAGTTCTGAATAAATTAAAAAACAAAGAATATACGGTTGAATATGGTGTTGAAATTGATGATGATGTCTGGAGAGAAATTAATACTACAGATTTTAGTGTAATGGTTGAAAACACTGAGCGTTCGAGAAAATATGCTTGAGGTAATTAAAAACCTTACTGGTCCTATTGTATAATAGAATAGCTTTGTCGATAGTATGGCAAAGCGCCACTCTTTTAAGATAAAAACACTTTGGAGAATTTTATTATAGAGCATCTTAACTGCACTAAAAAAATTGCTGAACTTCCTCAGAAAGAGTTGCATCAAGCGCAGCTTACTGAGGCAGCTATTGCAATTAGTATTAATGGCATTAGCCAAGCGGTAATGATGGCATCTCCTGAGCATTTGAAAGACTTTGCACTTGGTTTTAGTCTAAGTGAAGGCTTAATTCATTCGGTTAACGAAGTTTTAGATATCATTGTTCATTCACATGTCTCTGGATGGCAAGTTGATATTATGGTTTTAGCACGAGTTCAACATCGATTAAAGCAACGACGTAGAACGATGGCTGGGCCAAGTGGCTGTGGGCTTTGTGGCCTTGACTCTATTGAAGCTGCTATGTCATTACATCAGCCTCATCAAAATGAGGTAAAATCGTTTCAATTACCCTCTGAGAAAATTATTATTCAAGCAAGAGATGCCTTACCTAGTATTTTAAAAAAATCGGGGAGTGTCCGAGGAAATCATTGCGCTGCATTTTTTGATTTATCTGCTAAAATGATCGCCTTTCGAGAAGATGTGGGTCGCCATTCAGCGTTAGATAAATTGCTGGGTTGTTTGTCGCATAAAAAACTACTGACTCATGATGGTTTTGCTTTAATAACAAGCCGCTGCAGTCATGATTTAATTGCCAAGGCAGCTCGCTTATATCTAACAACGTTAGTCACGCTAGCACAGCCGACTGACTTAGCTGTTAATTCAGCTCGCAAATCACAAATAGCCTTATTTTGCTTCCAACATGGGCAACTAAAACGTTACGCCTAATAAAGGATTTATATGTCTAAGTCATCAAAAAACAATCCTGCCTATTCTTCACCTGCTGGTGGTTGGGGAGCACTAAGAAGCTCAGCTAAACACTTAATTCAAAGTGAAAATGCCGCGAAAAGTGTTAAAGCATTACTCAGAGCAAATCAGCCAGGTGGTTTTGATTGTCCTGGTTGTGCATGGGGTGATTCTACCACTGCCGGAAAAGTAGACTTCTGTGAAAATGGTGTTAAAGCCATTGCATGGGAAGCCACCAGTAAACGTGTTGATAGCAATTTTTTCAAACAGTATTCAATAACAGAATTACAACAATGGGATGATCATTCACTAGAGAAAAGTGGCCGTTTAACCCAACCTATGTATTACGATGGAATAAGTGATCACTACCAGCCAATTGATTGGCAAGAGGCTTTTAAAGTAATTGGCACTAGCCTGCAGCAACTTTCCTCCCCTAATGAAGCATTATTGTATACCTCTGGTCGAGCGAGTAATGAAGTGGCCTACTTATATCAGTTATTTGGTCGAGTATTAGGCACAAATAACTTTCCTGACTGCTCTAATATGTGTCATGAAGCCTCTGGCATAGGCATGACAAATAGTCTAGGTACAGGTAAAGGTACGGTGACTATGGACGATTTTTCTAAAGCTGACGCCATTTTTGTCTTCGGCCAAAACCCAGGCACTAATCATCCTCGTATGTTGGGAACCTTGCGTGAAGCAAGTAAACGCGGAGCTAAAATTGTCTCCGTTAACAATTTAAAAGAACGTGGATTGCAAAAGTTTTCAGACCCACAAAGCCCAAAAGAAATGATCTTCTTAACGGGGACTACCATCAGTCAATATTATTTCACCCCTCGCTTAGGCGGAGACATGGCGTTATTACGTGGCGTCGCTAAATGTTTATTTGAAAAATTTGAGCATGATAAATCAGTGCTCGATATCGACTTTATCAATAAACATTGCCATGGTTTTGAAGCATATCAACAAAGTGTTGCGGCAAGTGAATGGGACAAAATTCTTGATCAATGTAGTTTAACTCGAGAAAATATTGAACAGATAGCAACAATATATGCCAGCAGTAATAAGGTTATTTTCACTTGGGCGATGGGTATTACCCAACACCGCCACTCTGTCGCTACAGTGCGAGAGTTATTGAACGTACTAATGCTCAGGGGTAATATTGGCAAAGCAGGGGCTGGCGCATGTCCGGTACGCGGTCATTCAAATGTGCAAGGTAATCGTACTATGGGGATCAATGAAAATCCGTCAATGGACTTTCTTGATGCACTAGAGAATCGTTACTCCTTTAATGTTCCTCGTGATAATGGCTTTAATACTGTTGAGTCTATTCATGCCATGCTTGAGGGTAAGGCTAAGGTATTTATTGCCTTAGGCGGTAATTTTTCAGCGGCAACACCCGATACCACGCGTACTCACAAGGCCTTAAAAAAGTGTGACTTAACCGTACAAATCAGTACTAAATTAAATCGAAGCCATGTGATAACAGGTAAACGTGCGCTAATTCTCCCGTGCTTGGGCCGTACAGAAATAGATCGTCAATCTAGCGGTGAGCAATGTATTACGGTAGAAGACTCAATGAGTATGGTACACAGTTCAACGGGTCAAAATGAACCAGCAGCTAACACTCTACGTTCAGAAACAGCTATTGTTGCTGCAATAGCCTTGGCATCAGTAGGCGATAAAATAGTCGACTGGAATACGCTGGCCGGTAATTACGGGTTAATTCGTAAAGAAATAAGTGCTGTTATACCCGGTTTTGATGACTATAACTCCCGAATAAAAGCAGGTAGAGGTTTCCACCTAGAAAATTCAGCAGCAAAACGCCATTGGCGTACTCCAATAAAAAAAGCCATTTTTAGTGATGCTAGATTACCAGACCAATTAGTACATGAACGTGCACAGTTAATGACTAAAAAGCCGGTACTAACGCTGCAAACACTGCGTTCACACGATCAATACAACACCACTATTTATGGAATGGATGATCGTTACCGTGGTGTATATGGTGAACGTAATATCATCTTTATGAGTGCAAAAGATATAGCTAAACAGGCATTAAAAAATGGAGATTATGTTAAAATAACAACGGTATCAAACGATGGCATAGAACGTTCGCTCTCTAATTTTAAAATTGTTGAATACCTTATCCCCTCAGGGTGTGTGGCTGCCTATTATCCAGAAACAAATCCCTTAGTGCCGTTAGAAAGTATCGCTGACGAATGCGGTACCCCAACATATAAATCGATACCAATATCTATTGAAAAAATGAATAACCATCAATAGGTCTTAGCTAGATATATCGGTTACCTATCAAGAACGATAAAATATGCTTATTGATTGATAACCGATAGAGTTAAATTCATATAGCTGAATTAAAACTACGAGGCGCGACTGGTGTGACCTAATAACAAATCTTTAAGTGATGTACTTTACTTCGTACCTCACTCAATGACATGCTAGGGTAATATCTAATGTTAAGCGAATAGACTGATTATTAAATTTATATCTATATTGCTAAACAACTTTACCTATTTAGATACCCTAAAACTTATAGAGTCTCGGTCGGTGACATCAGTGGGTTATCTTATGTTTGTCCAGTAGCTTCTTTAATTATTTTTCTGTAAGCTTCATATTTTCTACAGACACATAAAAACTTTATGTAGGCAGCTGTGTGTATAAAAATTTAAAACATCATTTAATGACAATAAAAAAACAATAACAAACAACAGTAGATTGATTAAAGGCCAGTAAATACGGATGACTAAACAATATTCTCCAGTAAAGAACGATTCCAGCAACCAAGCTACGATCCTTTGGCACGATTATGAAACTTTCGGTATATCGCCGAAGTTTGATAAACCGTCTCAGTTCGCCGGTATACGTACCGATCATGATTTAAACATTATTGGTAAACCAGAAATGTTTTATTGTCGGCCGCCACAAGATTATCTTCCGCAGCCGGAAGCTTGTTTAGTTACGGGTATTACTCCGCAGAAAGCTCAGCAAGAAGGTTTATCTGAGGTTGAGTTCGCTAAACGTATTCATACCTTATTTACCCAACCTGATACCTGCGTTGCTGGCTATAACAGTATTCGTTTTGATGATGAATTTACCCGTTATCTGCTTTATCGTAATTTTTACGACCCTTATGCCCGGGAATGGCAAAATGGTAATTCTCGTTGGGATATTATTGATATGGTACGAGCTTGTTATGCCCTTCGCCCTGAAGGTATCAACTGGCCAACCGTTGAGAGAGATGGTGAACAAGTGGTTAGTTTTCGTCTTGAGTTACTAACTAAAGCCAATGATATTGCTCATGAAGCCGCCCATGATGCAATGAGCGATGTTTATGCCACTATTGCGATGGCAAAGTTGATTAAAGAAAAACAGCCTAAACTTTATGATTTTATTTTTAATCTGAGAAATAAAAAGCAGGTTGCTGAATTAATTGACGTTTATAATATGACGCCGATTGTGCATACCTCGAGTAAAATTTCATCTGAGCACGGTTGTACCAGCTGGTTCGCCCCTTTTGCTTATCATCCAGTTAATAAAAATGCCATTATCGCCGTAGACTTAGCGTTAGATCCACAGCCATTATTTGATTTAAGTAGCGATGAAATCAAAGCGCGATTGTATACTCGACACGATGAATTAGCCGATGACGAATTACCCATTCCCATAAAACTTATTCATCTCAACAAGTGCCCTATTGTTGCGCCAGCAAAAACATTATTACCTGAAAATGCCGAACGTTTGAAGATCCCTCGCGAGCTTTGTTTAACAAATTTAGCTAAGTTAAAACAGCATTTAGAAGTAAGAGATAAATTAGCGGAAGTATTTGCTGCCAAAGACTATAGCGACCAAGCAAAGCCAGACGCTGAGCACTCTCTGTATGGTGGTAATTTCTTTTCGCACGGTGACAAAGCACAAATGGATATTCTACGTGAGCTTTCACCTGAACAATTAGCGACTCACCCGTTTATTTTTCAAGATGAACGATTAATGCCTTTATTGTTTTTATATCGAGCCAGAAATTATCCATTAACCTTAAGCAGTGCTGAACAACAAAAGTGGCAGCAACGTTGCCAAGACAAAATTCAGTTTGGTGGTAAAGGCTTATTAAGTGCTGATGAGTTTATGATCACGTTAGAAAATTTAGCGCATGAGCATGAGAGCGATGCAGGGAAAATGAAGGTGCTTAAAGCACTTTATCAATACTTACAGTCTTAAGGTTACCTTGTTATTTATGTTGTATTTCATATGAGGTAATTACTTAATAAAAATGGAGCCTAATCGCTCCATTTTTATTGATAGCATGAAAGGCGCTTAACTAAAATGAATCGCCAGGAATACGTACCCAACCTTCCATTAATACCCGAGCACTTCGGCTCATTACGGCTTTATCAACAATCCAGGCACCATTAACTTCACTGGCTTGTGCGCCCACTTTAAGCGTGCCTGATGGATGACCAAAAGTCACAGATTCTGAGCCTTCACCTGCAGCATTAGCCGTAGCAAGAGCAACTAATGTGCGCGGAATAGCGGCTGCTGCGCCAATAGCAACTGCCGCTGTGCCCATCATCGCATGGTGTAATTTACCCATAGACAATGCGCGCACGTGTAAGTCAATATCGCTTGATAAAACAGCTTTACCACTTGAGGTAACATAATCTTTAGCTGGTGCAACAAAAGCAACTTTAGGCGTATGTTGGCGAGCCTCTGCTTCTGAAATTTCAGTAATTAAGCCCATTTTAATCGCGCCATAAGCACGAATCGTTTCAAAGCGTTCTAATGCTGCAGTGTCGCCATTAATGGCTTCTTGTAACTCGGTGCCGGTATAACCAATTTCATCTGCATTTAAAAAGATGGTTGGAATACCTGCGGTGATCATCGTTGCTTTAAAAACGCCAACACCGGGTACCTCTAAGTCATCAACAATATTTCCCGTTGGAAACATCGCCTCTGATGGATCAACGGGCGCGATAAATTCAACCGGTACTTCTGCCGCAGGGAAAGTAACCCCGTCGAGCTCGAAATCACCAGTTTCTTGTACTTCACCGTTGGTAATAGGTACTTGAGCAATAATCGTTTTTGAGATATTTTTTTGCCAGATACGTACGGTACAAATTCCGTTTTCAGGAATACGCGTTGCATCAACAAGGCCAGAATTAATCGCAAATGAGCCAACTGCAGCGGTTAAGTTACCGCAGTTACCACTCCAATCAACAAATGCTTTATCGATTGCTACTTGACCAAATAAATAATCAACATCGTGATCGGCTTGGTTTGATTTTGCTAAGATAACGGTTTTGCTGGTACTTGAGGTTGCGCCGCCCATACCATCGGTCTGTTTGCCGTAAGGATCTGGACTACCAATAACACGTAGCAGCATATTATCGCGTGCTTCGCCGGCAACCTGACAACGTTCAGGTAAATCAGTTAAATTAAAAAATACACCTTTTGAAGTACCGCCGCGCATATAAGTAGCAGGAATTTTTACTTGTGGTATGTGTATTTGGGGAGTATGAATCATCAGTTTTCCTTCAATGTTTTTCGCTTCTCGCAAGACGCTTTAGCTAGGTTAGATGGTGTCACATAGCTTTCTATGCTGCTGCCATTATCCTTATTAAAAAGCTTTTTGCTTTGCGATTTTGTCACTAATAAAAAGCAGCAAATTAGTTACCTAAATTGCTGCTTTAATTAAAATTACACCGAGTTGATTTTTATAAGAAGTGTTTTATCAAGGCCAGCGCGCAGTTAACTAAGGTCAATGAGCATTTCAAGCCTAGATAAAACATTAAAAATCAATTACTTATTAGACGCCAAGAAGTCATTCGCAAACTTTTGCAATACGCCACCCGCATTGTAAACTGACACTTCTTCGGCGGTATCTAAACGACACTTAACCGGTATCGTTAATAATTCGCCGTTGGTACGGGTCATTAACACGTTCATTTCAGCGCCCGGTGACATTTCACCGTTACCTGCAACATCAAAGGTTTCGGTACCATCAATATTATAGGTATGACGTGTTTCGTTATTAACAAATTGCAAAGGTAAAACGCCCATGCCCACTAAGTTAGTACGATGAATACGCTCAAAACCTTCGGCAACGATCACTTCAACCCCAGCTAAACGAACACCTTTAGCCGCCCAATCACGTGATGAACCTTGACCATAGTCAGCGCCAGCAATGATAATTAACGGTTGCTTACGCTCCATGTAGGTTTCAATCGCTTCCCACATACGTGACTCAGTGCCCTCTGGCTCTATACGCGCCAGTGAACCTTGTTTAATGTCACCCTTGTCATCACGACACATTTCATTTAACAATTTAGGGTTAGCAAAAGTTGCTCGTTGCGCGGTTAAATGATCGCCGCGATGCGTTGCATAAGAGTTAAAGTCGACTTCGGGTAAGCCCATTTTATCTAAATAAGCCCCTGCAGCACTATCGAGTTGAATAGCATTTGAGGGTGATAAATGATCTGTGGTGATGTTGTCACCTAAAACCGCTAACGGACGCATTCCTTTCATGGTACGTTCACCCGCTAAGGCGCCTTCCCAATAAGGTGGACGACGAATGTAAGTGCTCATTTCTCGCCAATCGTAAAGCGGAGACTCAGCCGGCTCAAAAGCGCCTAAATCAAACATCGGCGTATAAATTTTCTTGAACTGCTCTGGCTTAACACAGCTGGCAACTATCGCATCTATGGCTTCGTCAGTTGGCCAAATATCTTTTAAGGTAATATCATTACCTTGTTGATCTTGTCCGAGTACATCTTTTTCAATATCGAAACGCATCGTGCCCGCAATAGCATAAGCAACCACTAACGGTGGTGAAGCTAAAAAGGCTTGTTTAGCATACGGATGAATACGTCCGTCAAAGTTACGATTACCCGATAAAACAGCCGTTGAATAAAGATCACGGTCGATAATTTCTTGTTGAATTTTTGGATCTAACGCGCCCGACATGCCGTTACAAGTTGTACAAGCATAACCGACAATACCAAAACCCATTTTTTCCATTTCAGATAATAAACCGGCTTCTTCTAAATAAAGTTTCGCGACTTTTGAACCTGGTGCAAAAGATGATTTAACCCAAGGTTTGCGCAATAAGCCAAGCTCGTTAGCGCGTTTAGCCACTAAGCCTGCCGCCACAACGTTGCGAGGGTTTGAGGTGTTAGTACAACTGGTTATAGCAGCAATAATAACCGCGCCATCTGGCATCTCTCCGGCTTTTTCTTGTGCTTTACAGGCATCAAGGTCTTTCGCTATGCCTTTTGACGACAATTCGCTGGTCGGTAAACGACTGTGCGGATTAGATGGGCCAGCCATATTACGACCAACTGATGATAAATCAAACTCGATAACGCGGTCATATTCAACGTCAGCTAAATCATCAGCCCATAAACCAGTATGTTTAGCATAGGTTTCTACCAGTTCAACTTGCTCAGGCTCACGGCCGGTCAGTTTTAAATAATCAATGGTTTGTTGATCAATATAAAACATTCCTGCTGAAGCGCCATATTCTGGTGTCATGTTCGAAATAGTAGCGCGGTCACCTATAGTTAAACCTTTGGTACCTTCACCAAAAAATTCTAAGTAACTTGATACCACTTTTTGATTACGCAAAAATTCAGTAATAGCTAAAACCAAATCAGTAGCCGTAATACCCGGTTGGCGTTTACCTACCAGTTTTACGCCGATAATATCAGGTAAGCGCATCATCGACGGGCGACCTAACATGACAGTTTCAGCTTCTAAACCACCAACACCAATAGCTATAACACCCAAGCAATCGATATGTGGGGTATGGCTGTCGGTGCCAACACAAGTATCAGGAAAAGCAACACCGTCACGCAATTGAATAACCGGTGACATTTTTTCCAAATTGATTTGGTGCATAATGCCATTACCCGCAGGAATAACATCAACATTTTTAAACGCTGTTTTGGTCCATTCAATAAAATGGAAACGGTCTTCGTTGCGGCGGTCTTCAATGGCACGATTTTTCTCAAACGCATCACTTTCAAAACCAGCATGTTCAACAGCAACAGAATGATCAACAATTAATTGCGTTGGCACAACCGGGTTTACTTTTGAAGGATCACCACCTTGCTCAGCAATCGCATCACGCAGTCCCGCTAAATCAACCAAAGCCGTTTGACCTAAAATATCATGACAAACAACACGTGCCGGATACCATGGAAAATCAAGATCTTGCTTACGCTCAATTAATTGCTTAAGTGAATCTATTAAAGTTTCAGGTGAACAACGGCGTACCAATTGTTCCGCTAATACGCGTGAGGTATAAGGTAGTTTTGCGTAACTACCGGCGCTTATTGCTTCAACCGCCCCTCGAGTATCAAAATAATCTATATTGATGCCGCCAATTTTATAACCGGGCAACGGTTTGCGATGTTCATAATTCATAGTCATTACCTTTCGCTGATAGGTGGAACCGTTCTCGGCTTAGCGCCTTTGTAGTCAGCACTTGGACGAATAATACGGTTATTTGAACGTTGCTCCATAATGTGAGCAGACCAACCTGTTACGCGTGAACAGACAAAAATAGGGGTAAACAATTTAGTGGGAATACCCATGTAGCTGTACGTTGAAGCATGGAAAAAATCAGCGTTACAGAATAATTTTTTGGTATCCCACATGAATTCTTCACAGGCCACTGAAATATCGTAAAGTGAGGTATCACCATTTTCAGCCGCTAACTTTTCAGACCATGCTTTAATAATGACATTACGTGGGTCTGAAGTACGGTAAATTGCGTGACCAAAGCCCATAATTTTTTCTTTACGTTCAAGCATACCCGCCATTTTTTCTTTAGCGTCGCTTGGCGATGAGAATGATTCAATCATATCCATTGCGGCTTCGTTAGCACCACCATGAAGTGGACCACGTAATGTGCCAATAGCGCCGGTAACACATGAAAACATATCAGACAAAGTTGAAGCACATACACGCGCCGTGAAGGTTGAAGCATTAAACTCATGTTCTGCATATAAAATTAATGATACGTCCATAACACGTTGATGCTGTGCTGATGGGCTTTCACCATTGAGTAAGCGCAAGAAATGTCCGCCTAAAGAGTCTTCGGTTGAGGTACAGTCAATTTCTACACCGTCATGAGAGAATTTATACCAGTAACACATAATGGCAGGAAATGCGGCTAATAAGCGATTGGCGGCTTGGTTTTGCTCGCTAAAATCATTTTCTGGCTCTAAATTACCTAAGAATGAACAACCGGTGCGCATAACATCCATTGGATGAGTTTCTTTTGGAATAAGTTTTAATACCGCTTTTAATGCTTGCGGTAAGTCGCGCATGGCAAACAACTCAGCTTTATAAGTGGCGAGTTCTTTTTCATTAGGGAGTTCGCCATGGAAGAGTAAATAAGCAACTTCTTCAAAGGTACTGTTTTCAGCTAAATCAGCAATATCATAACCACAATAGGTTAAACCTGAGCCTGACTCACCAACGGTACAAAGCGAAGTTTCACCCGCACTTTGACCACGTAAGCCTGCACCACCAATTTTTTTATCTGCTACTTTTACATCTGACATACTATTTTCCTCATATTCTTTTGTTGGGTTAGTCGCTTGTATCGCTGCTAACTTAGTTTTATTTTATTATAATATCTGTTACTTATTTTTGCCTTCTGTGAACAAAGCATCAAGCTTTTGCTCGTAGTCGTGGTACCCCAAGTAATCGTATAAATCCATACGCGTTTGCATATTGTCTATTTCAGCTTTTTGGTCACCATCATCAAGTAAGGTTTTGTAAACCGACTCAGCCGCTTTATTCATCGCACGAAATGCTGATAATGGGTAAAGTACCATCGCACAACCCCACTCACCTAGTTGCGCTTTGTTCCATAATTCAGTTTGGCCAAATTCGGTAATATTAGCGAGCACTGGCACATCTAACGCTTCGGTAAAAGCGCGATAATGTTCTTCTGTTTTAACTGCTTCGGCAAAAATACCATCAGCCCCCACGGCAACATAAGCTTTAGCTCTTTCAAGTGCCGCTGCTAAGCCTTCTTGAGCAAAAGCATCAGTACGAGCCATGATAAAGAAGTCTTTATCAATACGCGCATCTACAGCGGCTTTAATACGGTCAACCATTTCTTGAGTTGAAACAATTTCTTTATTTGGACGATGTCCACAACGTTTCTGCGCCACTTGGTCTTCAAGATGAACCGCGGCTGCCCCTGCTTTTTCCATATCGCGAATAGTTTTAGCGATGTTAAATGCACCACCCCAACCGGTATCTATATCAACCAACAAAGGTAAACTTGAAGCAGCAGTAATACGTTGAACGTCAGCAATAACATCATTTAAAGAGGTCATACCTAAATCTGGTAAACCATATGAAGCATTGGCAACACCACCACCTGAAAGGTAAATCGCTTGGTGACCTAATTGCTCAGCCATCATCGCGCAATAAGCGTTGATAGTACCCACTACTTGTAAAGGTTTATTGTTTACTAGTGCTTGACGGAATTTAGCGCCAGGTGAAAGTTGCGTAGACATAGGGTTTCCTCTTAGTTTTGTTAAATAATTGTTGTGCTATTTGTTAAAGCCACTTGTCAGCTTTACTTTTATTTATTGTGTTGCGCTATTTTGTAGCGCTATTTTCTTTTCGATATTTTTTCTTGATGCGGCAATATGACGTCTCATCAAAATTTCAGCAAGTTCGCCATCTCGGTCACAAATCGCTTGGATAATATGTGAATGTTCTTCAAAGGCACGGGTTGCGCGTGGGCTATGCATGCCAAATTGAATACGGTACATACGCACTAAGTGGTAAAGCTGCCCGCAAAGAATATTGATTAATTGTTGATTATGGCTACCTAAAATCACTTTATAGTGAAAGTCTAAGTCGCCCTCTTCTTGATAATAAGCAACACCATCGATAAGGTCTTGTGAGTTGGCGTGTTGAGCGAGCATATCTTGCATTTCGGCTATTTCATCATCGCTCATATTAATTGCCGCTTCTCGACAAGCCATGCCTTCAAGCGCTTCACGAACCACGTATATTTCTAATAAGCCTTCGATGGTGCAATCAACAACTCTTGAGCCAACATTGGCTTTACGCTCAATTAAATGACATTTTTCTAAACGATTGAGGGCTTCTCGCAAAGTAGAGCGACTGATTTCATATTGCTTAGCTAACCCGGGCTCACTAATTTTGCTGCCTGCTGCTATTTTTCCATCAACAATCGCATGAAGTATGGCATAAAAAACTTTGTCTGCAGTGGTCACTGGTTCTTGTAAGGTTGGATTGTCTAATGCCATAAGTATGCTAGCGCCATAATTGTCTTAACGAGGTAATTGTCGACATTTACCGATTTTAAAAATCATACTAAAGCACACAGCTTAAAAGTCAAGTAGACCAAAGTATAATTGTCGACAATTTAGTTATTGAATTAGGTGTAGGCGCTGAGGGAATTAACCAAAAAACCAATAGCAAACCGCTATTGCTGCAGTAATCCCAGCTAAATCAGCAAGTAAGCCACAGGCAATGGCATGTCGACTATATCGAATACCCACAGAGCCAAAATAAACGGCTAGTACATAAAAAGTTGTTTCTGTTGATCCTTGAAAAATTGATGCTAATCGACCGGCAAAAGAATCGGCACCATGGGTTTTCATCGTTTCAATCATCATAGCTCTGGCACCAGAGCCACTTAACGGTTGCATTAACGCGGTAGGCATCGCATCAACAAAGCGGGTGTCAAACCCTAAAATCATCACTAACTCCCTAAAACTGTCGACAATTAGTGTTAATGCGCCACTGGCACGAAAGACGCCAATAGCGACCAACATCGCCAATAAATAAGGAATAAGTTTAATACTGGTATCGAAACCTTCTTTAGCCCCTTCTATAAAGCTGTCGTAGACATCGACCTTTTTTCGAACTGCTGCCAAGATAAAAATAATTAAGGTCGAAAAAATTAAAAAATTGCCTAAAAATGACGACTGTTCGGCAAGTGCTTGTGAGGTCAGCATCGAGAAATACACCACTAAACCTCCTACTAAAGCAATCGCTGCAGATAAATAGAGTAAAATAATTGAGTTATACAGCTTAATTTTTTGCACTGTGGCTACCGCTAATAAACCAGCGAAAGTTGAAGCAAACGTTGCCAGTATAATAGGGACAAAAACATCGGTAGGGCTAGCAGCTCCCTGCTGAGCGCGATAAACAAACACAGCAACGGGAAAAAGTGTAACGCTTGAGGTATTTAAAACCAGGAATAATATTTGTGCATTGGTCGCGGTATCTTTTTGGGGATTTAATTGCTGAAGATCTTGCATGGCCTTTAAACCAAGCGGCGTTGCTGCATTGTCTAAACCCAAAAAGTTAGCCGATAAATTCATCGTCATTGAAGCAATAGCCGGATGACCTTTAGGGACGCCTGGCATTAAACGGGTGAATAACGGCGAAATAGCGCGCGCAAGCTTATCCATTAAACCGGCGTTTTCAGCAATTTTCATCATGCCCAACCAAAAGCTTAAAATACCAATTAAGCCAATCGCAATATCAACGGTTACTTTTGACATTGAAAAAAGCGCTTGCACGAGTTCTTCAAAGATTAAAAGATTATCAAGAAAAAACCATTGATAAAGCGCCGAGCCAAAAGCAATAAAAAAGAAACTGATCCACAAACGATTTAACACAAAGATAATCTTATTAGTCATAGATAATGAAATTATCATGACATATTAGCCGCAGTAATTACAGTCAAATAGGCTTGTAGACAGGTGGAGAGAAATAACGGCACACTAGCGGTGTGGGTATTAGCCATAAAATACAAGACAACAAAACAAATACTATTTATCAGTAACTTATAATAAATTAAATTTAAATTAGCTTTTAAAAAAGTTTACACTACAATTAATCACACAGTGTAAATATCAATCAATTGCTCGCGATTTTTAATTTTTATTTTACTGATTTTTATCGATGTAAATAGTGTTTATTAGCGCACGGCTCATGCTTTACGAGCCATTCCCTTGGGCCCGAGCTAGCAATAGTTTCGGGCACTTTTTTGCCTTTATTTTAGCTTAAAAAGTCGTTTGAAATTTGCCGTTGAAAGCTCGGCTATCGTTTCAACTGACTGACCACGAACGCTGGCTAAAAATTTAGCAACATCGACTACATAAGCGGGTTGATTTTGCTTTCCTCTGTGAGGAACTGGCGCTAAGTAAGGTGCATCTGTTTCAATTAAAAATCGATCATCGGGGACAAGTTTAGCAACTTCACGTAATTCACTGGCATTTTTAAAGGTAACGATACCAGAAAATGAAATATAAAAACCAAGGTCAATCGCTTGCTTTGCCATATCCCAAGTTTCGGTAAAGCAATGTAAAATACCACCAACATTTGCGGCATTTTCTTCACGAAGAATATCTAAGGTATCTTGCTGAGCATCACGAGTATGAATAATTAGCGGTTTATTTAATTGATTCGCAACACGGACATGTTTGCGAAAAGAATCGAGTTGCACCGCTTTAGTTTCAGGTGCATAAAAATAGTCTAAGCCAGTTTCACCAATCGCAATAACTTTGTCGGTTTGTGATAAACGGGCAAGCTCTTCTTGGTCGATTAAATCATCTTGATTTAGTGGGTGAGCGCCACACGACAACCAAACATTATCATATTTAGCCGTTTTTTCTACCATGCTAGGAAATTCTGCTAAGGTTACGCTAACACACAAAATCTCGTCTACTTGAGCGGCGGCGGCGGCTTTTAAAACATTGTCTAACTCGCCATCAAACTCGGTTAAATCCAGCCTATCTAAGTGGCAATGTGAATCTATAAACAAACAACTTTCTCCAATAATTTTTTAATTAAAACAAAATTCTACATTGACAATGTTGGCTCTGAAGAGCTCAATAGGCGCCCTATCAACTTTTCAATTTGATTACGCACATTGTCATTATCTTCTTCAAAACTCACACCAATACCCGCTGGTGTACCATTTTGAGCGCCTATTGGCGTTAACCAGCATACTTTACCTACAACACTTGATGGCTCTAAGGCGTCAGGCAAGGTGACTTCAAGTGTTACTTCATCGCCCAGATTAACCTGTTCCTGACTGCGGACAAATAGCCCTCCATTTTTAACAAAGGGCATATAGTATTGATATAATTCTCTGTCAGATAAAAATTCTAAGCTAAATTGTTTCATCGTTATTCCTCAAATTTATCTTATGAGTTAGTTATTATAATCTTATTTTTCTTCGGTAACTGCTGTTATGTCAACGAGTAGCTTTTCAAAGATGAATTGAGCTAGTATTGCTTGCTATTCGCATGCACTTATTTTTCTATTTTTCTTCTATAACGGCTGTTATGTCAACCAGTAGCTTTTCAAAGATGAATTGTTTGTTTGCTTGTATTAACAATTTAAGTTGTTTAATAGCAGATAAAACTAATTGATATATTGACCATATTACCTGCTCATTCAAGATAATGTCGCCTTTTAACCAATTATATTGTTGGCGCATCAACTTAACCATGACTTTTTCTAACCAACGAACGCTATTGGTGTTATCAACCAGTAAACTTAATATTTCACTACGTTTAATAGTTTTATTTTGCAAAAAAGTAAAGAAACAGCTCTCAAAATGTTGGTATTGGTCATTAACAAAACTGTCAGAGAGTTCTTTTAAGTGACTCAAGTTAACAAAAGGGTCGCTACCAGATTGCTTAAGCTCAGCTAATAATTTTTCACCAACCGGCGGCCGAATATCAATCACATAACAACGACTAATAATGGTCGGTAATAACGTTTCAACTTCAGAGGTTAATAAAACAATATAGTTATTAGCATTAGGTTCTTCAAGAGTTTTCAATAAGGCATTGGCCGCAGAGATTGTCATATGATGTGCTGCGGTTATTAATGTCGTTTTACAATGACCTATTTGCGCTGTTTTTTCGAAAAAACGACTCGCTTGTCTCACTTGATCAACACCAATACTTTTTCCGCCACTTTCAATAAGCAAATGGTCTGGGTAAGTATGACTTTTATGCAGTAAGCACGCCTTACAGACGTTACACGGTAAGATAATACCCTGCGAGTTTTGGGGTTTAGTACAAGACAAAACCTGAATAAGCCACAGCGAAAGATCACTTTTACCCGCGCCTTCGACACCATTGATCAAGATGGCATGCGGTAATTTTATTTGCGTTATTTGCTTTGATAACAAAAGTTGCTGTTGCTCTAACCAACTGTGCATTAGTGTTTCCTGCTAACGGTGATAGTCATTAATAGCTTTTTAAAAATTCGTTTACCGCTAATCGAATATTATTATGTACAACAGGCATAGGCGCACTGGCATCAATAATTTTAATCGTTTCATCGGCTAACGCAATTTCAAGATACTTATTACGGACACGATGAAAGAATTCTATTTTTTCTAATTCGATACGATCCAATGCCCCTCGAGCTTGCGCTCTTGCTAAACCTAGCTCAGGAGATATATCTAAATAGAGTGTTAACTGCGGCTTAAAGCCTTTTAAGGTCACTTGGGCAATTGTGTCCATAAGTTCATCGTTAAATTGCCTGCCACCCCCTTGATA
Source organism: Colwellia sp. BRX10-4 (assembly GCF_014077465.1). NCBI lineage: Bacteria > Pseudomonadati > Pseudomonadota > Gammaproteobacteria > Alteromonadales > Colwelliaceae > Colwellia > Colwellia sp. BRX10-4. The sequence goes on along the minus strand of NZ_JACGVZ010000028.1, from coordinate 13,557 downwards.
AGCCCTTGAGCTTAAATCATGGCGGTCACCGATGACCCATTGACCTTTTTCTAATGCCGGAAGAATTCGATTCGCCATTAGCTGACTGCGGCTAGCGTACATCAATAATAATTCAGTTTCTTGTGTCAATATTTCTTGGTGATCGGCAGATTTCACGATATCGCGCAATGACTCCGCTAAAGGAGTGCCTCCTGGCTCTCGAGTATTAATAAAATCAATACCATGCTCGGTGAGTATTTTTTTAACCACTGAAATAGCTGAAGATTTTCCTGCTCCTTCAATACCTTCAATGACAATAAATTGACCTTTATTCATTTTTTACTTCTTATGCAATTTTTAGTTCAACTGATATTTTTTTACTGCCGCATTATGATCTTTTAAATTAGTTGAAAAGATATGCTGACCTTTGCCATTACTGACAAAATATAAATAATCTGTTGTTAATGGGTTTAACGCGGCATGTATGGCACTTTTACCAGGCATAGCGATAGGTGTAGGTGGCAAACCATTAATTCGGTAAGTATTATACGGTGTTTTCTCGCGCAAGTGACGATATTTGATGTCTCCTTGGTAACGTTCACCTAAACCGTAAATAACGGTTGGGTCAGTTTGTAGGCGCATCTTTTTGTTTAAACGGTTAAAAAATACCGATGAAATAATGCCATGCTCGGCATTTTTGCCACTTTCTTTCTCAATTATTGATGCCATGATCAACGCTTGATACTTATTTTTATAAGGTAAAGGTTCGGCGCGATTTTGCCACGCTAGATTTAATTCAACGGACATTTGTTGTTGAGCACGTTTTAACAATTCTATATCGGTAGTACCGGCAGTAAACGCGTAAGTTTCTGGGTAGAACAGCCCTTCGGGATTAACGTGTTCAATATTGAGTTTACTCGCGATGTCAGCCACCGAAGTTTGCTGAAGCGTGTGCACTAGGTTATCTGTTTCACTCAACTGCACTAACCATTCCTTAAAGGTTGTTCCTTCAATAAAAGTCACAGTAAATTGATGCTCTTTACCGGCAACTAATTGCGCCAACAAATCCTCGACAGAAACGTCTTTATTAATTTGATAAGTGCCCGCTTTTATATTCGCATACTCGGGCTTAAGCCGAACATAATTACGTATCCAAAAACGCGTATTGAGCCAGCCCTTTTTGATCAGTTGTTCTGAAAAGCGACTAAACGAGGTACCGTCTTTAATGGTTAATAGTTGGGTGGATGAAATATTGAGCGGCTGTTTCATTTGATAAAAGGTATAGGCAACTAAAGAGGCGCTTAACATCACCACGGTGAAAAACGACACAGCAAATATTATCTTAATTTTTTTCATTTTTAGCTAATATCCTCAATAAACTTAGCCATATCACGACAAGGCATTAATGCTAATTTTTGATGTTGAAATTGTCTAACCGGCATAATACCCATAACACTGTTGCAAATAAACATCGCTTGGATATTAATAAGCGCGGCAAGTTTTACGTTAACGACCTCAATTTTACAATAATTACCCGTAGTCTGTAAGATATGATTACGCATTAACCCTTCGACACCTGACTCTTTTAATTTTGGTGTGTACCAAACATTATTTTTCAGCCAAAAGACATTCGCCGCACTTGCTTCAACAATATCATCAAAATAATTTAGTACTAATAAATCATCTTCTGCTCGGTTATCAACTTCCTGGCGAACAAGCACCTGCTCAAGACGATTAAGGTGTTTTATCCCTGAGAGTAAAGGGCTAATACCTAACTTTAATGAAGATACGCCCAAGTGAAGACCTTGTTGTTGCATGTTTGCATAATGCTCTGGAAAAGGGTGAAAAGTAATAATAACGTTACTTGTTTGGCAGCCTTGTCGAGAATATCCTCGCCCACCATCACCTGCCGTTATAATCACTTTTGTTACAGACAAAGTATAACGCTCTGCTACAGCCATTAATTCAATAATGACTTTGTTCATATCTGGCAAGGGAATATTGAGCGTTTTACAGCTCATGGTTAATCGTTCAATGTGAGACGCTAATCGTTCAACTTTACCATCAAGCACTTTCGCAGTAGTAAAAACGCCGTCACCATAAGCTAAGCCACGGTTATTGATTGAAGGGTGTTGCTCTACTTGACCATTAACACTTTGATAATACATATTGGGTTTCATTAGAAATAGAAAAGCCTGAATACTGATGACTAGTATTCAGGCTTAAACAATTAACTGCAAGGTTTAGTTGATGATATTTCTCGGTTATTGCGCTTAAACTTTTTTAAAGATTAATGAACCGTTCGTGCCACCAAAGCCAAAAGAATTACATAAAGCATATTCTAAATTGGCATCACGTGCTGTATGAGCAATATAATCTAAATCACAACCTTCGCTGGGATTATCTAAATTTATTGTTGGTGGTACCACATTATTCATTAAGGCTTGCACCGTAAAAATAGTTTCAATCGCACCTGCTGCGCCCAACAAATGACCGGTCATTGACTTTGTAGAGCCCATCATAAGTTTATAAGCATTGTCACCAAATACCGATTTTACTGCGTTGGTTTCGGCAATATCGCCTGCGGGTGTTGATGTACCATGAGCGTTAATATAACCAATTTTACTTTGGTCAACTTTTGCATCATTAATCGCATTAATCATCGCGCGCGCACCACCTTCGCCATTGGCCGGTGGCGAGGTCATATGGTAAGCATCAGCACTCATACCAAAACCAACCAGCTCAGCATAAATTTTTGCACCACGCGCTTTTGCATGTTCAAATTCTTCAAGCACTAAAACACCTGCGCCATCACCTAGTACAAAACCGTCGCGGTCTTTGTCCCAAGGACGTGAAGCTTGCTCTGGTGAATCATTGCGCGTTGATAACGCTCGTGCAGCACCAAAACCGCCAATACCCGTTCGTGTTGAAGCTTTCTCAGCTCCACCGGCTAACATAGCGTCAGCATCGCCATAGGATATCATACGAGCCGCATGACCAATATTATGCACACCACTTGTACAAGCCGTTGCAATAGAAATGTTAGGACCTCTTAAGCCGTGCATCATCGACAAGTGACCAGAAATCATATTTATAATAGTAGAAGGCACAAAAAATGGTGATAATTTGCGAGGACCTGCATTAAGCATTTTCTCAACATTTTCTTCAATTAATCCTAGGCCACCAATACCAGCACCAACAGCAACACCAATTCTATGGGTGTTTACATCATCAACTTCAAGACCTGAGTCTTTAAAAGCCTGCATACCCGCGGCAACACCATATTGAATAAAAAGATCCATTTTCTTGGCTTCTTTTCGTGCAATATAATCTTCTGCATTAAAGTTTTTAATTAAACCTGCAAACTTAGTGGTGTATACAGAGGTATCAAAATGTTCAATATTACTAATGCCACTTTTACCCAGCAATAAATTTTGCCAAGTAGATTCAGGACAGTTGCCCAAAGGGCTCAACATACCAAGACCGGTAACAACAACGCGTCTCATGACTATGTGCCTCCGCTAAGAGTTTATAAGGAAAAAGAAATCGTTATATTCTCATATTGAGAAAGTAACAATATATACCCGATCCACTTCAAGATGCAGTTTCAGAATTAAGCTAGGAAATCAGTTCAAGGCGCGATACGAGGATAATCGTTATTCCCTTACCAAGTATTGCAACGCTGAGCTCGCTTTATAGCTTATCTGCAACGTTATTGATTTCAACAATAGAATAACTATTCTCTTCAATCAATGTTTTGCCCATACAGATATAAGTACTTGGGTTATGTACGGAATGTATAACCTGTGCTGCTTACTCTTTATCGACTGCTGAGACCTACATCTTGAAGTGGTACGAGTATGAATCGGAGATAAAAAAACAGGCGGTAAAAACCGCCTGAATGTGTACTTTAAATTCTCATTTAAAAGCCTGGCTTGGAAACCAGTAACTAAAAACTAATAATTAACGTTGTAATTATTGGTTAGCAGTAACGTAATCAACAGCTGCTTGCACAGTTGTGATTTTTTCAGCTTCTTCATCTGGAATTTCAGTATCAAATTCTTCTTCTAACGCCATGACTAATTCAACAGTGTCTAAAGAGTCAGCACCTAGGTCGTCAACAAAAGAAGAGCTGATTTTAACTTCTTCTTCACTTACACCTAATTGTTCAACTGTAATTTTTCTTACGCGTTCTTCAATAGTACTCATTTTTTTTCCTTTCTAGAAAATATAATTTTTCGTAATTGTGTGTAGTTTATTCGTCAACAGCCTAGCTTGCAAGCTTCTAATTTTAATTTTCGTCTGGTCTAACCTGTTGACTGCTCTAAATTTGTTCAATTTGTTGGTTCAATAATATTAAGCCAACTAATTAAACCATATACATACCGCCGTTTACATGCAATGTTTCGCCAGTAATATATGCTGCACCATCGGAAGCTAGAAAAACAACTGCGTTAGCAATTTCTTCTGGCTTACCTAAGCGATTTGCCGGTACTTGAGAAAAAATACCTTCTTTTTGCTCATCTGTTAAGGTTTGTGTCATATCGGTATCGATAAATCCCGGCGACACAGTATTAACAGTTATGCCACGAGATGCAACCTCACGCGCTAATGATTTTGTAAAACCAATCAATCCAGCTTTTGCGGTTGCATAGTTTACTTGCCCTGCATTGCCCATAGTGCCTACTACTGAGCCAATATTAATAATGCGACCATTGCGTTTTTTCATCATAGCGCGAATAACCGCTTTACTGATTTTAAACACAGATGAAAGATTAGTATCAATAATATCTTGCCATTCATCATCTTTCATTCGCATAAATAAATTGTCACGCGTAATACCCGCATTATTGACTAATATATCAATGCCACCATGATTCTCTTTGATCGCTACAAACATAGCGGCAATAGAATCATTGTCAGTAACGTTAAGCACTAAACCATGGCCTTCGCCTAGATATTCGCTAATGTTATCAGCGCCATGTGCAGATGTTGCTGTACCTAATACCGTTGCACCTAAAGCTTTAAATTGGCTTGCAATGGCTTTGCCGATACCGCGACTTGCGCCAGTAACTAAGACGACTTTTCCTTCAAAAGAAAACATAATTTACCCTATCTAATTGTTTCTAATGCTTCAGTTAATGATGCTTGATCATTAACTGAAACACTGGTGATTGTTTTGTCGATACGTTTAATTAACCCTAGTAACACTTTACCTGGGCCAGCTTCTACAACGAATGAAACACCGTTTTTTGCGAGTAGCTCTATCGTTTCTGTCCAACGTACAGGACTGTACAACTGCTTTATCAAGGCTAATTTTATTGCTTCAACATCTGTTTCTGCAACAACATCAACATTATTTACCACGGGAATTTCTGGTGTATTAAAAGTGATATTATTAAATGCTTCCGCGAGCTTGTCAGCGGCATCTTTCATCAATGCGCAATGCGATGGCACGCTTACCGGTAAAGGTAGCACACGTTTTGCGCCCGCTTCTTTACATAAGACACCGGCACGTTCTACCGCAGCTTTATGACCGGCAATAACGACTTGTCCTGGCGAGTTAAAATTAACAGCCGCAACCACCTCGTTATCTTGTGCTTTTTCACAGGCATCAATAATCGCTTGATCATCTAGACCAATAATAGCAGCCATAGCGCCAACGCCCTCAGGTACAGAGGCCTGCATAAATTCGCCACGTTTCTCAACTAACTTTACACCTTCTGTTAAAGAGATAACACCCGCACAAACTAATGCCGAATATTCCCCTAAACTGTGACCCGCTAACATTGCCGGTTTACAATCAGACTGTGATGACCATAAACGCCATAATGCAACACTGGCGGTTAATAGTGCCGGTTGGGTAAAGTTTGTTTGATTGAGCTTTTCTACGGGACCCTGCGCAACTAATTGCCAAAGGTTATAACCTAAAGCAGCAGACGCTTCTGAAAAAGTATTTTGTACGACTTCATTGTCAGCAAAATCAGCTAACATACCGACAGTTTGTGAACCTTGACCGGGAAAAACAAACGCTAAATTATTTTGCATTTTATTACCTAATGTTTATTTGTGTTTTAATTAAAGGTGTATTGATGATACTTAATGGATTATTTTCTTGATAAAAAGATAATGCTTTAAATACGCTTTATGTTAACTCAATACTAATAATTTATTTGCGACCACAAGCAAAACCATTTTCAAGTTTGTCTTTTATTTTTTCTGGCACTTGACGTTCAATTTCTTTTATCGCCTCTAATATCGCCATATAAAAAGCTTTTGAACTGGCATCACCGTGACTCTTGACCACAATACCGCGTAATCCTATCAGACTTGCGCCGTTATACTGGTCGGGGTTCAGGGGTTTAAAGAGTTTTTTTAACGTTGAGGACAATAAACGTCCAACAATTCGGGTAAAAATGTTGCGAGACAACACAGTATTCATTTTTTGGTAGACTAAACGAGCAACACCTTCACAGGTTTTCAGCGCAACATTACCGACAAACCCATCACAAACAATCACATCTGCTTTGTTCGTGAAAATATCATTACCTTCGACAAAGCCGATATAATTAATATCACTGTTTTGCGCTAATTTTGCTGCGGTTTGTTTTATATGGTCACTGCCCTTCATTTCTTCTTCACCCATATTCAACAAGGCTATACGTGGCGACTTAATGCCATCGACCTGCTCTGCCATAACAGAGCCCATAACAGCAAACTGGTACAAAACATTAGAGTCACAAAAAACATTTGCACCTAAGTCGAGCATAAAAACATGTTTGTTTTCATCATGGGTAGGAAGAGAAGAAATTAATGCTGGACGTTCAACACCAACGAGTGTTTTCAAAACGAAATGGGCCATTGAAAAAAGTGCACCGGTATTGCCAGCACTTACACAGGCTTGTGCTTTTTTTTCATGAACAAGATCAAGAGACTTTCGCATTGAAGAATTTTTTTTGTTACGCAAAGCAACAATAGGTTTATCGTCCATTGCCACTATTTCAGTGGTTGGAAAGATGGTCAATTGGGGATGGTTAGCACACTGGCATTTGGATAATTCAGCGTTAATAATATCGACATCACCGCAAAGAATAAGATGAAGTTCTGGAATGTTTTTCACTGCTAAGATGGCAGCAGGAATTGTTATAAGGGGGCCTTTATCGCCCCCCATAACATCTAACGCTATGGTTAGATTTTTCAAAGCAATCAGCTTACTTGTTGATTACTTGAACACCTTTGTAAAAGCCATCAGCTGTTACATGATGACGACGGTGTGTTTCACCAGATACTGGATCTACTGATAAGTTTTCTGTTGTTACTGCGTCATGTGAACGGCGCATGCCACGTCTTGAACGAGACTTTTTGCTCTTTTGAACTGCCATTAGCTACTCCTAAAAATCGGTTAATCGTTATTAATTAAATAAGTTGTTTATTTAAATTTCTGTAATATATCAAATGGGTTTGGTTTCTCAAGCTCTTCAGGCAATTCGCCCCATACACTGTCAACTGATGCCTGACACTGACTGGGCTCATGCATTGCAATTAACGGAATTGCGAGTAATAACTCTTCTTCCACTAATTCTAGCAGGTTAACTTCACCATTTTCATCTAATTCTATTGCGTCATAATATGACGGCAATGCTTCAGCGGCTTCATCATCTTTAGCAGGACTTAGAGTAAACTCTACATCCAAATCTATTATCAATGGTTCAGTACAACGCTGACAAATTAATGCTACTGATACGGATCCTGTTCCTGATATGACATTCAAGCCGAGATCGTCCACATCAAAATTAACATTAACCTGCATCTGCTCATTGCATGGAGTACACACTTCAAGCAATCTATTCATCCCCGACACTTCAAAGAAGCCGTCACACACCAACCTGCGTTGGGCGCTCTTTCGGGGGTTTATCATTATCGGGAGTTTAAGATTTTGCATAAGGCGCGCATATTAATGTGCTTGCCCCCTGCTGTCAAAAGAAAAATAACAATTTTTCTTTAAAAATTAAAGAAAGCCCACATATTATTGTATAACTGTTTATATTTTGAGTAATTCCTGTGAAAACTTTAGTTTTAGCTTCTACATCACCTTTTCGAAAAATTATTTTAGAAAAGTTAAATTTAGCTTTTGATTGTGCAAAACCTAATGTCAATGAAACACCATTAATTAACGAAACAGCCATTGAACTTGTGGAACGTTTAGCCGTAGAAAAAGCAAAGGCAGTTGCCAGTCAATTTCCGAATGCGCTGATTATTGGTTCAGATCAAGTGGCTTTGTCTGCAGGAAAGATATTAGGTAAACCGCACAATTTTGAAAATGGCTTTAAACAACTGAGCAGTTTTAGTGGCAAAGCGGTAGAGTTTCATACGGGTTTATGTGTGTTCGACAGTTCAACAGGAAGAAGCCTCTCGTTGGTTGATTTATTCACCGTACACTTTAAAGAACTCTCTGCACAAGAAATTACTGCCTATTTACATGCAGAAGTGCCTTATAACTGCGCAGGGAGTTTTAAAAGTGAAGGACTAGGTATTTGCTTATTTGAAAAGCTTGAGGGGGATGATCCTAATACTCTAATAGGTTTACCGTTAATTAGACTGATTAGTTTACTTAAAGCCCAGGGGTTAGATGTGTTACAAGAGCAAAAAACAGCAATAGCATCCGTCGTTTAATCGGTGTGTGTAATAGCCGAATTAATTTAGCTTAGTTGCCGGCAGCAACGTTTGCTATTTGACTAAGCAATCAAATAACAAACAGTTAATGACAATAGCGACAGGTATTACCCCTTAACCGCCCTATTTAACAATAATTGATGTAGTTCAGCCAATGAGCCAACAATCGCCTTTGGTTGATACGTTGACAGCACTTTTTCATCGTGGACACCATAAGTTACTCCAATACTATCAACCCCTGCTCTTTGCGCCATTTCAAGGTCAAAAGAAGTATCACCTATCATCACCGCTTGATGCTTTTCAATCTTTAATTCTTTTAACAAACTATTGATCATATCTGGATCAGGTTTAGAAATACTTTCATCGGCACATCGAGAGGCATGGAAAAAGTGCTCGGTATCACTCGCTAACCAAACACGTTGTAAACCTGCTCGTGCTTTTCCTGTCGCAACCGCTAAAATTTTATCTTCATTTGTTAAATTTACTAATAATTCAAGCGCATGATCAAATAAAGGGGTTGGCGTAGTATTTACTTCAACATATTGATGCTTATATTGTGCCGTTAATAATTGTACCTGCTCTTCATTAGCCTCAGGAAATAATGTTGCAATCGCTTTAGGTAAACTTAAACCAATAATTTGTTTCGCTTGATGATAAGCAGGTGGTGCAAGTGATAATGCAACAGCCGTGGCTTGCATTGAGAAAACAATACGATCGACAGAGTCCATTAAGGTGCCGTCCCAGTCAAAAATCACTAATTTATAGTTGTGCATATTTTCTCTTTTGGTCATTTAATAATTGAGGTCTTATTTGCTCATAAGTGTTTAGCTTGTATAACCAAGATAACGGCGTGAAGCTAAATTTACTTTAGTATCACGCCGGGGGAATTACTTTAGTTTTGTTAGTAAATTTTGTAACGAATGCTCTAACGGTGCTTCTATTTTAATTCTTTCATCGGTACTTGGATGGGTAAACTCGATACTAGCCGCATGTAAAAATAAGCGCTTAAGTCCTAGTTTTCTCATGTCTTCATCAAAGTTTTCATAGCCATATTTTGAATCACAAGCGATAGGGTGACCTTTAATTTGACAATGCACACGAATTTGGTGAGTACGACCCGTAACAGGAAAGGCGCGAATGAGTGTGGCATTTTCAAAGTTTTTTAACACTTTAAAACGCGTTTCTGATTCTTTACCATTAATGTTATCGACAACAACGACACGTTCACCCGATTTTAAATCATTCTTTTTCAAGCCTTCCGTTACACGGGTTAATTTAGTCGACCATTGCCCCTTCACTAAGGCATGATAAAATTTCTGCACCGTTTTATTACGCAACTGCTCATGTAAGTGACGTAAAGCTGAACGTTTTTTAGCAATAACTAAACAGCCTGAAGTATCTCTATCGAGTCGATGAACAAGTTCAAGCATTCTTGCGTCGGGGCGTAAAGCTCGCATGGCTTCAATTAAACCAAAACTTAAACCACTACCACCATGAACTGCCATGCCGGAAGGTTTGTTAATAACAATTAAACGGTCATCTTCGAACAATATTTGTTTTTCTAAATTAGCGACAATATTTAACTTAGTAGACACTTCATTAGTATTTTCAGAAATACGAATGGGCGCAACACGAATCAGATCCTCATCTTGTATTTTGTATTCTGGTTTAGTCCGTTTTTTATTAGCCCTTATCTCGCCTTTTCTTAATAGGCGATAAATCATGCTTTTCGGCACACCTTTTAAGGTTTTTAATAAAAAGTTATCTATTCTTTGACCAGCGTCTTCGCTATCGATTGTATAAAATCGAACTTGGGGTTTTGTATTTTCATTCATAAAAGCGAGTTTAACATATATATTTTCATTTTAGCGTAATTAACTCAGCGATTTAATTGCCTTTTGCCTCAATTAAGTGGGATAATCTTGGCGTTATTGTTTATTTAAGACAATAAGGTAAAAAATAGAAGCTTTTAGCGAAACGTAAGAGGCAAAATGCGGCCACATTAATGTGCGTTATCACGATAAATTATTATCGACGACACATTAACCGAACGGCCTATTGCAAGAATTGACCTGAATAACAAGTCAAAAAACGGCATAAACATTTTAGTCCCGCGCAACGAAAGCTATTTTGTAATGATATAAACCAAATTAGATAAATTTCCATCGAGCAACAAACCGAATAGTAAGCCAAAACGCCGAATTTCAAACTGCTCAACAAATATCAATTTGATAATATCGAGCACAGCACAATTTGCTGCGCGCATGAAGAAACAATTTTTCTTGGGTGAATATCACCTGAGGGTACAATCAGATTAAATAACAGCTTACAGCGCACTATGGCGCTGTAATATGACACCCGAGAGGCTGACAAATTGCTGTTACCATAGCGATAAATTGCTTTGTGTTCGAAGCTTATAGTGTTGTGACTAAAATGAGTCACTAAAACTATGAAACGTATGTTAATTAACGCTACACAATCGGAAGAGTTACGTGTAGCACTTGTCGATGGTCAACAACTTTATGATTTAGATATCGAAAGTCCTGGTCATCAACAAAAGAAATCAAATATTTATAAAGCAAAAATTACGCGTATAGAGCCGTCTCTAGAAGCTGCATTTGTTGACTATGGCGCCGAACGTCATGGTTTCCTACCGATGAAAGAAATCGCACGCGAATATTTCCCTAAAGGTTATACCTTTCAGGGTCGTCCTAATATCAAAGAAGTCTTGCGCGAAGGCCAAGAAGTTATAGTTCAAATTGATAAAGAAGAACGCGGCCAGAAAGGCGCAGCGCTAACGACTTTTATCAGTTTAGCCGGTAGTTACTTGGTATTAATGCCAAATAATCCTCGTGCTGGTGGTATTTCTCGTCGCATTGAAGGCGATGAACGCACAGATTTAAAAACCTCTTTAAACAAATTAGAATTACCTAAAGGCATGGGCTTAATTGTTCGCACTGCTGGTGTAGGTAAAGACTATGAAGAATTAGACTGGGATTTAAACGTTCTTTTACACCATTGGAAAGCCATTTCAGAAGCGGCAGAAACTAAACCTGCTCCCTTTCTGATCCACCAAGAAACTAACGTTATCCTTCGTGCTATTCGTGACTATTTACGCCGCGATATCGGTGAAGTATTAATTGATCGCCCGAAAACATTCGAAAGTGTTAAAAAACATATAGAAGTGGTTCGTCCTGATTTTTTAAGTAAAATAAAACTCTACACGAACGATGTTCCCCTATTTACTCATTACCAAATTGAAACACAAATCGAATCTGCGTTTCAGCGTGAAGTAAGACTTCCTTCTGGTGGCTCAATTGTTATTGACCCAACTGAAGCGATGACATCGATCGATGTTAACTCTGCCCGCGCAACTAAAGGTAGTGATATAGAAGAGACAGCATTTAACACTAACTTAGAAGCTGCTGAAGAAGTTGCTCGTCAATTACGTTTACGTGATTTGGGTGGTTTAGTCGTTATTGATTTTATTGACATGACACCTGTGCGTCATCAACGTGAAGTTGAAAATCGCATGCGTGATGCTGTAAAACAAGATAGAGCTCGTATTCAATTAGGTCGAATTTCTCGTTTTGGTTTATTAGAAATGTCGCGTCAACGTTTACGCCCTTCTATCGGTGAAACTAGCCAAGGCGTTTGTCCTCGTTGTAATGGTACTGGACACGTACGTAGTGTTGAATCATTGGCCTTGTCTATTTTGCGTTTAATGGAAGAAGAAGCCATTAAAGAAAATACGCAACATGTACAAGCTCAAGTGCCTGTACCTGTAGCGACTTACCTTTTGAATGAAAAGCGTCGTTCAGTATTTCATATCGAAAAACATCACGGCGTTAATATTCTTATTATTCCTAATCCTCATATGGACACACCACAATATGAAGTCATTAGAGTAAGAACTGACGAAAGTGTTGAAGAAGCAAGCTACGAAAGAACCATTACTGAAGCTTCAGTTGAAGAAGCTGTAATGCCTAAATTCGATAAGCAAGCCGCTAAACGTGACGAGCCAGCATTACAAGGCATGTCTTCACCTAAGCAATCAGCACCGTTAACCGCAGTAAAACCTGTAGCGCCTGTCGCTCCAGTTAAAGAATCTGCGGGCTTATTTGATGGTTTAATTAAGTGGGGTAAATCACTCTTCGCTGCCGAAGAGGAAGTTGCACCTAAAGTTGTTGAACCTGCAAAGAAACCTGAAAGCAACAACAGTGAACGTCGTCCGCAACGTGGTCGTCAAGGTCAACGTCGTAACAATAATAATCGTAACGAAAACCGCAACGATAACAGAAATGCTAATCGTAACGACAAACGTAATGATACTCAAAATGAAGATCGTGCTGATATCAAGCCAGTCATTAATGACAATAAAGACAACATTAATGAAAATAAAGATAACAAGCCGAATAAACAGCCTCGTAAAGCGCCAGTAGAGCGTAATACTAAGCCTAAAGAAGAAAAAACTACAGTACGTCGTCAACGTCGTAACAACAGTAAAAAAGTACGTATTGTTGATGAAAACTCAACGGTTGTTAATAACGCTGCGTTAAGCAAAATAGCCGCAGAAGAAAAGGCTCAAGTAGTCGCGACTATCGATGAAGCGGTAACCGTTGAAACAGTAGCTACACAAGCCGACGCTGCACAGCCAGAGCTTAGTGAGACTAAAACTAGTGATGAACAACGTCCTAGAAACCGTCGTTCACCTAGACATTTACGCTCTAATGGACAACGACGTCGTCAACCTGCTGAAAATCAGGCTGTTGATGTTAACGCAGCAGCAGTAACAACTGAAGTTAGTGAAGACCCTGTTGAAGCAAGATATCCTGAAACGCCTGTAGTTGAAGCACCAGTAGTTCAAACACCTGTTGCTGAAACGCCTGTTGTTGAAACGCCTGT